>CAMAMO010000036.1 GCA_945836915.1 uncultured Mediterranea sp. | reverse complement strand
ACAGCAATCTCAGCAGGGCAAAAAGCCACAGCAGCCTCAACAGCAACCCAAGCTTGAACGCAGCAATCAAACTGAGAGTGGTCCCAGCAAAGAGAATAACGAAAGATGATGAAATGAAAGAACAGAGGATTTCATTAGGCCTTGTGGGGATGCTGACACTCCTGCTGTTAGTCAGTTGTCTCTCCAAGAGCAAGCAGATACACAGTTATCGCTCCATACCTAACCAAACGTGGGTATGGGGCGATACGCTCCTCTATAACGGTCAGTTGAGCGACTTGTTAGCACGCTATCAACTGACCATTGAGTTCCGCCACAACGACCACTACCCTTTCCAGAATCTGGCGCTATGGTACAGTATCAGCCCTACCAACGAAGCGGCTATCTGCAGCGACACGTTGAACTTTATGCTCTGCAACGAGCAAGGCCAATGGAGAGGTCGAAAATGGAGCAATCTGTTTGAAGGGAGCATACCAGCCAGCACCTTTACCATTCCTCACAGCGGCGAATACACCATCCGCTTGCTACACATCATGCGTAATGACACGCTGACGGGCCTTTACGACTTAGGCGTCAGGATTGAATCAGTACCGTAGCGTAGGCGGCAATGCCCTCTTCACGGCCAGTAAAACCTAACTTCTCCGTGGTGGTGGCTTTAATCGAAACATCCTCTTCATCCACACCCATCACCTCGGCCAACACACGTTGCATCTCGGGAATATGGGGTTTCAGCTTGGGCCGCTCTGCACAGACAGTGGCATCTACATTGCCTACATGATAACCCTTCTCGGCAATCAAGGCAACGGTCTTTCGCAGCAAGATTTTACTGTCAATCATCTCGTATTCACTCGATGTGTCGGGAAAATGGTAACCAATATCCCGCAGATGGGCCGCCCCTAACAGGGCGTCGCAGATGGCGTGAATCAACACGTCTGCATCACTATGTCCTAACAATCCCAACGAATGATCTAAGCGAATGCCGCCTAACCACAACTCACGGCCCTCCACTAAACGGTGGACGTCAAAGCCAAATCCTACACGTATCTTCATATCAAATGGTTTTCTCTGTTATCGAATATGGAAATCAAGCAATTTCTTATCACCAATATAGCCCTCTAAATGTTGGCCAATAGAAACAGGTCCGACGCCAACGGGCGTACCCGTATAGATTAAATCGCCCATCTTGAGCGTCATGAAGCGGCTGACGTAAGCGATAATCTCGTCCACCCTGAACTGCATGTCTGCCGTATAGCCACGCTGCATGGTACGGCCGTCGATATCGAGATGAAAGTGCAGCTTCTGCACATCGCCTCCCAGCTCGCTAAGCGGCACAAACTGACCGATAGCGGCCGAGTTATCGAACCCCTTGCTAAGCTCCCATGGATGGCCCTCTGCACGGAAACGACGCTGCAAATCGCGTGCGGTAAAGTCTATGCCAAGCGTCACTTCATCGTAATAACGGTGAGCAAAACGTGGAGCAATACACTTGCCTAAACGGCTGATACGCACAACGACCTCTGTTTCATAATGAATCTCTGATGAGAAGTCGGGCAAAAAAAAGGGTTTGCCATCGCGCAAGATGGCCGAATCAGGTTTCAAGAAGATGACAGGTTCTTGAATCTCCTCGGTGTGTCCCAGCTCCACCTTGTGGAGCGCATAATTCATTCCAATAGCTATGATTTTCATTCTGATTGATTATATGCAGTAAGTCGGTTAAACATCAAGGCTAAATGGGCGTAGAGCGAGGTGTTCTGCACCACAATCTCTTCGGGCACGCGGATACGGAAGGGGGTGAAGTTCCAGATAGCACGCAAGCCGCCTTGAACCATTCGGTCAGTAATCTGCTGGGCTATTTCGATAGGCACAGTCAGTACCCCAATCTGTACCTGGCACTCCGCCAAACGCTGTTCAAACTCGTCCGTAGAGTAGATGGGAATGCCATTCATGCGTGTACCTACCAAAAGGGGATTGATATCAAAAGCCGCCACAATCTCCAAACCAAACTGCGACAAGCCTGAGTCTTGAAGCAAGGCGCCACCCAGGTTTCCTACACCGAACAAGAAGGCTTTATGAATCTTGGTAAAACCAAGAAAATCCTCTAAGACATCAATCAACTGGTCAATCTCGTAACCCACCCTGGTGCGACCAGAGATATGAACATAAGATAAATCTTTGGCTATCTGTGAAGAGTCGATATTAATCTCCTTGGAAATCTGAGTGGACGAAACGTAACGCTCGCCACGCTGTTTTAGCAACTTGGCGTTAGATAGGTACCACGGCAATCGACGCAAGGTCGGTTCTGGCACGTTTGACATCTTCTTTAATAGATCCTCTTGACTCATTATTGGCCTCAATTCTTTGATTTCGGATGACAAAAGTACACTTTTTCCCGCAAAGACAAGAGGCTCATTAACATTATTTGTCGTAGAGAAACATGCTTCGCCAGTTCATCACCAGTTGAAGAGTTCGAAGGTAAACTTCACACCACAACTGTCATACTTCCAATTGGCCGAACTGACAAAGAAGCCGAAGTCGAACACGTGAGTGCCAATGCCATATCCAAACTCCATGTAAGGTTTAAGATGAGGAACGGTGAGGGCTCCTAAATAAAGGCGCTCATTGAGTACATGTTGAGTCAACTTATGCACGCCTCGCATCAGCAGGAAGGGGGCTTCGTAAGTGATGTTGGCACGCAGATACTGGCGCGACGAGTTGTACCACTGACCGCCAAGCAGCTGGAACACACCACCAATATCATCGCTCCAACCGGTAGGGAGATTGGAACGGCGGAAGTTGCTGAAATCCACGAAATAGATAGTTTGCTGCTTAGTGAAAGCACCCCAACCTAAACGATAGTAAAGGTTATGCAGGGGACGAAGATTTATATGGTGCTGCATGTCGAGTTCGATGCGTTCATAAGTGCCAGAGTGAGGTAACACCCCCGAAACGCCTCGCTCCCATTCGGCGGAGAAGGTGGGATAATGGGAATAGAGGTTCATCTTTCGACGACCGTTCATGTAGTAATATAACCCAGGTGTCCACTCTATTCGCAGCCCCGGAGCAAAGCTGTTATAGATGTTGTTCAAACCAATCTGCGGAACAGGCTGCGAGCCCACGACTATGCCCGACTGCAAAAAATTCTTCAAACGTGCGTCTTTATCCTCCGTACGACGGTGAACCGCCAAAGTGGCCTCAACGGTCAACCCATTGACAATCTCCCAGGAGTGACGTAGCTTAGCGTACAGATCGCGGAAATAATGCAGACTTAGAGAGTTGAAATTCACGCTATCTGGCAAATTCTTGATCTCGTCGAGCAGACGGCTACTGTAGATACGGTTGCCATTTCCTAACTCCAACTTGATGCCCATCCGCTTCTGAGGCAGGTAATCAAACTGACTGCTGATGCGCCAATAAAACTCGTGTTGCTTGAAGTTGTAGCCCAAATAGGGACTTATGGAAAGAAAGCGGTCTTGGGGCAAAGCGGATTGATAACGCAACTTCATACTGTATGACACGCCCTTCGAAGCGCTGTAACTCAACATAAAGGGGTTAAGCAGAGGTGAGAAACGAAGGCTACCACTTTTATGCAACCGTACCGTATTTGACTCGACCAACGCATCGCCTACCTCACGCCACGATACGCCTTTATGCGCCTCAGGCGAACGCTTTAATCTGATGGTATCGAGCCGCTGGCGATGACGCGCATAGATGGCTTGTTCCTCCTCAGCCAAGGGAACCGGACGAATAGCTGCCATATAAGCTGTGTCGCGATGATAAGCGTTTGTATCTGTACGCAAGGTATAGAGAGCGGTCAAATCATAGGGGTTTTCCATCGCTTTTCCCCGCTGACGCATGGGGTCGTGAGGTGTTATCTCGTCGTAAGCATACGAGGCAAGGTAATTGGTTTGAATGCGATTACCAATAAAACCAAACACCCCATCGAGCTGGATAGTTTGAGGGAGGAACTCCATACCGCTCCCCACAGAACCCATGTGAACTAAGACATGGCAGTTAAAGTATTCCGAACAAACCGTAAAGCGCATCTCACGCACACTCCATACTCGGTCGCTCACCACCACGTAGCCACCTACCAATTGGTAGCTGCGATGGCGGGGCATAAAACGGATGCGATAGCAGCGGTCGTGCTGCGGTCCCATGATGGAATCAATCAGGTAAAGGTAATACTTGGGGCCGTTGACTGACAAAGGTGAAATCAACTTCCCTTCAAACAAAGTGGGCGAATAGATTCGAAGTTTCAAATAGTCGGCCAACTGACCATCTGGGTTCCATAGTTTACCGACTGTTCCTGTTGAAGCGGTTATCTTCTGGTCGAAGAGATTAGGGGCGCGATAATTGACGTCGCTGCTGTTTTCAACCAGATACTGACGTTCACCTTTACGCAAACGAAACATCGAGGGAAGAAAACGCAGAAAGACATTCTTTCGCTTAACATCAATCACTCCCTTGAGATAGAGCCGAGCCTTGTATTCATCAATCAGTCCGTCATAGAAGGGGGCAAAGAAACGCACCCGCTCCATAATGGAGTCTGCATCGGTGTGACGACTTGCGGAAAAACTATAAACCCTGGCTGAATCAACCTTAACCGCCAACGGATTCACCTTGGCTACCACGGCTGGCCAGAAAGGCAGATGCAGTAACCACACGACAAAGAGCCACAATAATCTACGTGAGTGCTGTCGGTGAATCATCATTGGCCAATATACTTCAATCTATGCTTTGTTGAACAACTTCTCTATCTCCTCTTCTTTAAGAGTGGCAAGCACAGTCCGCCCGTCGGGTGTAAAAGAGGGAGTGGCGGTGGCAAATAAATCATCTATCAACGTCGCCATCTCAGCAGGAGAGAGCACCTGCCCATAAACTACCGCCGAAGCGCGAGCCAGCGTAAGGGCCAACTGCTCTTGAATCTCCTCCTTCACATCGCTCCCTTTCTCCATGGCATGAGTCACCATGCTTCGCACCAGTTCCACAGGCTGCAACCCCTCAATGCCGGCAGGAACACCCTGAATAGCGTAACTGCCTCCGCCTAAAGAAGAGAGGTCAAAGCCCACTGCGGCAAAATCATCGCTGAGCGCTTCAAGTAGAGCCGCTTCAGAGGGCGGCAGTTGAATAATCTCAGGAAACAAAACGCCTTGTGAGTAGCCTTTACCCTGACGAATCTGCTCCATATAGCGATCGAACAGCACTCTGACGTGCGCCCGATGCTGGTCAATCAACATCAGTCCAGATTTAACGGAGGTGAGGATATAACGCCCCTTGAACTGATATAAGCCGCTTCCACTCGTACTCTCAGCACCCTCTTTTTGGGATTCAAACGGCAGTTGGGGTGCGGCTGCCGCTGTATCAACCATTTCCCAGGAGTTGTCTGGTTCTGACGAGGGTAAGGAAGTAGGTTCATCAGGAAAGAGCGACTCTGCCGACGAGACGCCTCGCTGAGGAATAGGACCATACAAGGCCTCGAATGAGGAGGCTTTGTTCTGACGAGAAGAGGAGGTATCAAACGGATTGTAATGGCTATTGTAATGCACTTCAGGTGGAGTGGCCCAGGAAGGCTTATCTTCATACGAAGGCATCTGTTCCGGACGATCTTCCGTATCGAAATCTATGGTAGGCACCTCATTGAATCGCCCTAACGTCTCCTTGACTGCAGCAGCCAAAATCTGCCAAATGGATTGCTCATTCTCAAACTTTATCTCCGTCTTTGTAGGATGAATATTCACATCGATATGAGCTGGATCCACCTCAAAATACAGAAAGTAAGAGATTTGCTCTCCTACGGGAATCAGACGTTCATAGGCATCGAGCACAGCCTTATGAAAATAGGGGTGACGCATATAGCGCCCGTTGACAAAGAAATATTGGTGATTGCCCTTTTTGCGTGCAGACTCTGGCTTGCCTACGAAACCGCTGATTGTAACCATTGAGGTTGAGACCTCAACTGGCAGGAGTTGCTGATTGATTTTCTTACCAAACACACCCATGATACGTTGGCGCACCGTGGTGGCAGGCAGATTGAAGAGTTCGCTGTCATTACTATAGAGATAAAAGGCCACATTGGGGTGAACCAGGGCGATGCGTTCAAACTCAGCAAGCACATTGCTAAGCTCCGTTGAGTTGGACTTCAAGAACTTCCGCCTGGCCGGGACATTAAAGAAGAGATTCTTAACACTGAAATTACAGCCTTCAGCGCACGAAACCACCTCTTGGCTCTCTACCTTCGATCCAGCAATCTGCAAGCGCGTTCCCAGTTCTTCACCCGCCTGACGTGTCTTCAGATCGACCTCGGCTACGGCAGCTATCGAAGCTAACGCCTCGCCACGAAAGCCCATGGTATGCAGGGCAAAGAGATCTTGAGCCTGGCGAATCTTTGAAGTGGCATGGCGTTCAAACGACAGACGGGCGTCTGTTTCCGACATGCCCTGCCCATTATCAACAACCTGAATGCAGGTCTTGCCCGCATCGGTAACCAAGACATGAATCTCTGAAGCTCCGGCATCAATAGAGTTTTCAACAAGCTCCTTGACCACCGAAGCCGGGCGTTGGATGACTTCACCAGCAGCTATCTGATTGGCCACCGCATCGGGCAACAAACGAATGATATCACTCATGATTCGCTTTATGATTTATCTAACAGAGCCTATTATTATATGACGCCATTGGCAATAGCATACCATAACCAGCAAAGCAAGGCTATGATAATCAACAATACGCCAAGATGCATCGGTTTACGCCCACTCTCTTTACGACGTTTCAGGTGCGTAGTACCCTCAATAAAAGTGCCCCGAATATCTTCAGGCTTAAACTCTTTGGGAGGCAACATACCCAGTTCACGTTTGGCATCGTCAGTCATCTTCTGCAGACGCTCTTTGCGTTCATCTACGTAAATATAGGGGTGATGAAAGCCACGTGGCTTTCTCATAGTAAACATTCCCATAGTCTATCTATTCGATTACTTTGTTATCACTTACTTTTTCTTGTTCTGACGTTTGATGTGCATATCCCGCGGTGAGGCTTGGGGCTGGCGGTCGCTCTTCTTCAGTTCCTGACCCGCTGGCTTGCCACGCCAATTGAAAATATCTTCTTTGTCCCGAGGACGTATAGAGGGGAACCAGGCAAAAGTAGGTAGGCGATACTGGTCGGGCGGAATCTGTGACATAGGATAAAGTGTGCCTCCTGCTTTACCAATAAAGGCGCCCTGATCCATGCGGCGGTTTTTCAATGTCATCCGCAAGAAGCCACCCTCAGCATGATTCAATCCGATGAAAGTACTGTCTTTCTCCTCTATCGGGTAGAAGACCACAATCACATTACCGTTCACATCTACTCGCCTCATCTCGCCTTGTTCGAAGTAGGCCTTCATCTCTTTGCCGCTGACTTGGTTGTAGTGCACCGTGTCCTTCTCCTCCACCACCAAGGCCTGATTGATGATATGAGCCCAGGTGATGGTGCTGTCATTAGTATAGACCTTCACCTCCTCGCCCAGAAGTTGCTGCGAACCGTGCCAGATGATAGGGTCTTTGTACATTGTCATACAGGAGTCCTTCGAGTTATAGACTAACGAATCGCACACGGCCTGCACATCACTACGGTAAGCACGCACATGATGATAGACGCGCATCTCTCGATAGACCGAATCAGTATTAATATGGTAGGTAAGCAGACGCAACGTATCACCGTGCATATAGAGGCTGTCGCCCTGAGAATAGTCTATGGCCACGGCCCTATCTGTCGCCACGGCATGACCAGTCACTTCGTTGTAGAAGCAGTAGTTGCCTGTCAGCATATTGCGGTTTACGGTGTCGTTCATCACCACATGACGAAAGGCCTCACCAAAGCCCTGTTTTCTATCATAGAAGAGGCTGTCGCCAGTGAGTCGTTTGCCTTGATTGGTCAGGATGGAGCGGTCAAGCAATTCAGCCTGTTCGGTGACTGTGTTATAAATTCCACGCTCAGAATAGATATGATTCTCATCACTCACGATATCCGACGGGCCAAGGATGGTTGCCACCTTAGTCAACGTACTATATTTAAGCGTATCTGATGTCAGCGTAAAGCGCGGATTGACCAGCCGTACCGTGTGATTGAACACAGCCAGCTTCGTGGAAGGCGAATACTCGCCCCACTCCGAGGTCAGAACATTCTCTTCGTCTGTCAGCTGTCCGCCATCGAAATAGTAACCCAAATCAAGCAATCGGTCATAATTCAAGCTATCGGTTGTCAACTCAGTGCCCCGATTAATCATCCTCACATGGTTACGCAACATAGCAATCTGTGTCATACCATCATAATAGAGATGATCACCGTAGATAAAGAGCGTATCGCCCTGCTCCATATGCACATTCCCAAAGGCCTCAACAGAGTTGCTTTTTTCAAAGATGAAGGCTGTATCACAGAACATATACATACCTCCATGAAGCAATTTGACCGAGCCAATCAGCAACTGCACATCAGGACGGGCTTTCTGGTCAGCCTGTGCCTCGTCTGCATGAAGAAGGTCGATACGTGTCTTCTTAGCCTGCTGAGGCGTGGTGGGACGGTCCTGCGCACTCAATGCACAAATCATGAGCAAAGAGAGCATAACAAGAACCATCTTGCTAAAAGCCGGCCGTTTGCCAGAGAAGATAGGCTGTCTATTCATCTTGTATGAAACCATCTGAAAATAGTGACTTAACCCTACTGAGGCTGTTATTCACGAATCCAACCAGGGTACTTGAACTCGCACTGACCACGCCATGAGTCTTTAATGCGGACATAGGTGTGACGCTGCTTCTCACGAATCCATTTATCCAACATCTCTTCACGGCGCTTTGACAAAACAATCTCTTTCAGATTCTGGTAGTCCTCCGAAATGGTCGCCTTGTGTCCCTTGATACGGCTCTTGAGCTTCACAATGACGCACACCTCTTTACCCGTCTTTTGAGGTATCATGGTAAAGGCATCTGAAATCTCGCCTACCTTCATGCCATCCACCACCTTTGCAATCTCAGGCGGCAACTCTTGCATCTCGAAACGTGAGGTATTGGTCATTGGATTAGGCATCAGACCGTGATTATTACGGGTATCTTTATCGTGCGACAACATAGCTGCAGCAGCCTCAAACGAGAACTTCTCGTTGCGAATGTCATCTGCAATAGAATCCAAACGGGCATTCGCTGCAAGCAAAGCTTCATCGGGGATATGGGGCTTAATCAGGATATGGCGCACCTTGATACGCTCGCCACGTTTCTCGATAAGCTGAATGATATGATAACCAAACTCTGATTCAACAATCTTTGAGACCTTATTGGGATCTTGCAAGTTGAAGGCCACATTGGCAAAAGCCTGATCCAATTGACCCTTACCATAGAACGGAAGTTCGCCACCATGCAGCGCCGATTCACGATCCTCTGAATAGAGACGGGCCAAGGTTGAGAAGCTGGTTTCGCCCGTCGTAATGCGTTCGGTGTATTCACGCAAACGGCGCTTCACATCCTCAATCTCCTCCACGGGAACAGTAGGTTGCTGCGTAATAATCTGTACCTCAACCTGCGTTGGGATATAGGGAATGCTGTCCGAAGGCAGGTCCTTGAAATAGCGACGAACCTCAGCGGGAGTCACTTTAATATCTCCGACCAATTTTTGCTGCATCTTTTGCACCTTCAACCCTTCACGCGCATTCTCACGCAATGTCTCGCGAATTTGCGATGAAGTCTTGTTAAAATACTCCTCCATCTTCTCACGTGAACCAATGTTGTTGATATACATATTGGTCATGTAATCCACACGTTGAATCACTTCGTTCTCAGGCACCTCAATACTGTCAAGTTCCGCCTGATGGAGAAAGAGTTTCTGTACAGCAATCTCTTCTGGAATCACACAATATGGATCACGGTCAAAACGGCGTCCCTCATAGACGGCATTCATTCGGGCCTCTTCCACCTCCGACTTCAGGATGGCTTCATCACCTACCACCCAGACCACCTCATCAATGACGTTGTCCTGCGCAAATCCTTGCCCAGCCAGGGCGAAAAGAGTCAATGTTAAAAATAGATACTTATAATTCATATTTTTAAGTGTTTGATGTACTATAAAAATTAATCTTGGCCGTTTTCTGCTGAATCAAACGACTTAATACGCCCATGATCCATCGCACGGTTGTAAAGGTCATCCTTCACCTTTTGAAGGAACTGCATCTGTTTCAAATTAATCAGCATCTCGCGCGCCTCGTTCTGCGCCAGTTCCTCGGGCTCCTGTGCGCCAACCTGCAGATAGTCGCTTACATCCAGGAAATAGAGGAAAGCGGTATCTTTCAGCTCAATCGGTTTTCGCCGCCTAAGTATGGCATCGGCCTCATCCACAGGAATAGGCAACATAGCGGCAATCTCGGATACAGTAAGCCAACGGTCATAGAAATAAGAATACTTCACCGCGCTGCGTAAGCTGTACTTCTCTAACTGCTCAACAGCCTCAGGTGTACGGGCCTTATACCACCGACGTACATTCGCCAATCCTTGAGCGCGTAGAGGTACTTTGATGAATAGCCCTTTTATCATAGGACGATCAACCTGAAACAAATCACGATGTGATCGATAGAAGTCATTTATCTCCTCCCCACTGATATCTTCAGTAAGTTGCTGGGCAATCAGCTCCTGTTGGTAATCGTGTACAATCAAGGCCTTTCGATAATTCTCCACCCTCTGAATAAGCGCTTCTCGGTCTGGAATGTTTTGCTGCGCTTTTTGATAGAGCAAAAGTTCTTCCAGCCAATTTCGAATATAGCGAGACACAAACGAAGCGCTGTCGTCGGGCGAAAGGCCTAACGGCAACACAGCCTGCAAATCTTCCCGATACAGGAACTGACCATCCACCTCAACCAAAGGCGTCTTACCATGGTGGTCATGCTCTGTTTTACAAGAGTTGAAGGCAAATAACATCAGCACTGCCATAGTGCAAGTATGTATCTTATATTTCATTGCTTTTGCTCACTACATATGGGGTACGAAGATAAGACTTTAATTGTTTTGTTCGTTGATTATTTGTTATTTTTTAAGCCCTCTTGATTATTTTTCCACTTTTTCAGCCTGAATAGACTGCTCTATAAGCTGTTTGACCAGATAATTGCCGTAATGAGTGAGCACATCATGACGCACCTCTTGGTAATTTTCAGGCGCCTTCGTTTTATGGCCAACCAATTGGGTATAGGGACGGTTGGGATAAGGCAACGGCTCTGCACCTCGAAACATCAACGCATCCACAAAAGGATGGCTTCCTTGAAGAAAGGTTCCCTTTTCTATCATAGGGGCCTCTTGAGGATTCTCTGCAAAAAGCAGTTCGATGGCGTGCTCCCGCTCCTGTTCAGGCAGATTCTTGAGGAATTTACGTAAAGCGCGTCCCTGTTTTTTATCCACACAATGAAGAATCAGACCGTGAAAAACAGGCTTGCTAAACTGCTCTTTATGGGTAAGATACCATGCTTCCAATTCACTCTCATTGCAAAGATGAGGTCTGACGGTCTGCGCCAAGAGTATAGAGGTCAACAAACTATCTTTTACCTCAGCTAACGAGGAGGAAGGAGCTGCCAATGTGTCAGAAAGGGTTGACCGACTTAACTTCAATTCAGCATAGAAACAACCCGCCTCGGTGTCTAAAAGAGTCTTGATGACAAAGGCCTCAAAACAGGGTTTCACAGCGGATGGATGTGACTCTGCATAGCATTGATACTGGGCCACGCCGTATGACTGCCCGTTAACAGAGAAGAGTTCTCCTTGAACAGGTTTTGACTTCAGCAGTTTATCAATCTGACTGTGTTGCGGCTGAAAGTGATGCCGCTCTTTCAGCCGTTTTATCTCCTCTGCGCTTGGCCATTTTGGGCTGGCTGCAACACGAGGGCCTCGCGTTGTATCAACATCCAATACCTTAATCAGATGAATGCCCATCGGCGTAACCAAAGGCTGCGACCACTCTCCTATCGCAAGCTGGCAGAGACTCTCTTCCATCTGTTTGGGTTGCCTGCTGGGTATAATCCAAGTCGTATCCACACAAAGCTGTTCATCTTCCTGATTCCAATCCACAGACGCTTTCTCCTCATTCAGCCTGTAATGGAGCGCGTCCATCTGAGACAAGAGCCGTTCAAACGCAGAGGGAGGGAGCATTTGAGAAACGGGACGAAACAGATGAACACATTTCACACGTCTCCTTTCAAGAGAATCAGAAGAGAGTGCCTCATCCATCGTATCGCGTTCATGAGATACCAAGGAATGGAACGGGAGGTGGCTCTTTAGCGCTTGGCGGCACAGCTGGTCCCACGCTTCAACAAAAAGAGCTGTTGTGTCAATACCCTGCTGACAAGCAATTTCAGATAACCGTACGGTCGATGCACGGTCCAATCCTCTCCACGCAAGAGAATCCGCTTGAGTTACGACAACAGAAATGGCTGCTGACCGTACAGAGATGCACAGCAGCAGCCATCCTATAAATAGAAATTTATTCTTCATCCAGAAAGTCCCTTACTCGGGACGACTATAGTTGGGTGCTTCACTGGTGATGGCTACATCGTGAGGATGACTCTCAAGTACACCAGCATTGGTAATACGAGTAAATTTGGCATCATGAAGTTTCTCAATGTTTGCTGCACCACAATAGCCCATACCTGCACGCAAGCCACCAACCAACTGGTAGATAACCTCGTAAAGCGTACCTTTATAAGGCACACGCGCAGCAATACCTTCAGGAACCAACTTCTTCACATCATTCGTACCACTCTGGAAGTAGCGGTCCTTCGACCCCTGCTCCATGGCTTCCAACGAACCCATGCCACGATAAGACTTAAACTTACGGCCATTGAAGATAATCGTTTCGCCCGGCGACTCCTCTGTGCCAGCCACCAACGAGCCAATCATAACCGACCATCCGCCGGCAGCCAAAGCCTTTACTACATCACCGCTATAACGCAAACCACCATCAGCAATCAAAGGTACACCAGTACCCTTCAACGCCTTGGCTACATCATAGACAGCCGACAGCTGAGGCACACCTACACCTGCAACCACACGCGTCGTACAGATAGAGCCTGGGCCAATACCCACCTTCACGCCATCTGCACCAGCCTCAACAAGGGCCTTGGCAGCTTCACCCGTAGCAATATTACCTACAACAATATCAATATGCGGGAAATGCTGTTTGGCCTCCTTGAGTTTCTCAATCACAAACTTAGAATGGCCATGTGCCGTATCAATTACAATGGCATCAGCGCCAGCGTCAACCAATGCCTTCATGCGCTCCAGCGTATCATTGGTCACACCTACACCAGCGGCTACACGCAGACGGCCCTTGCTGTCTTTGCAAGCCATCGGCTTATCCTTAGCCTTGGTAATATCCTTATAAGTAATCAGGCCAATCAACTTGTTGTCCTTATCAACGACAGGTAACTTTTCAATCTTATGCTCCTGCAGAATAGCGGCAGCAGCCTCCAAATCGGTGGTCTGATTGGTGGTGATAATGTGATCTTTCGTCATCACCTCATCAATGCGTTTTGATTTATCCTTTTCAAAACGCAGGTCGCGGTTGGTGACAATACCCACCAAATGGCCTTCGTCATCTACCACAGGAATACCACCAATCTTATATTCAGCCATCAAGTCCAGCGCATCAGATACAGAAGAGCCACGTTTGATGGTCACTGGATCATAAATCATACCATTTTCAGCACGTTTAACGATAGCCACCTGACGAGCCTGCTCCTCAATAGACATATTTTTGTGGATAACGCCAATGCCGCCTTCGCGAGCAATAGCAATCGCCATCTTTGCTTCGGTTACGGTATCCATAGCAGCCGTAACGAAAGGAATCTTCAACTCAATGTTGCGTGAAAACTTCGTCGAGAGTTCGACAGTTTTTGGGAGTACTTCAGAATAAGCGGGGATTAACAACACATCGTCATAAGTTAATCCGTCCATCACAATTTTATCTGCAATAAATGACATAAGTGATATGCGTTTAATTTTTATTGCGTGCAAAAATACGGTTTTTACTCCATTTCAGGAATAAAAACCGTATTATTTTCTATTTTTTTAGCGATAGAAGGAGGGATATCAGCCCTCCAAAGTTCAAAAGCTTAGTTTGCCATCTCTGAGATGAACTTAATACGAACCAGTCTGACCTCCTCTTCGGTGAAATCATCACCCAGCTCATCGAGAGCATCATCGATATTATCGGTGGTTGACTCCTTAAAGTAGTCATAGATATCAAGCATGTGATCCTCGTCCATGATATCCTCCAGGAAGTAATCGATATTGAGTTTGGTACCCGAATAGACAATGGCCTCCACCTCGTCAAGCAAATCTTCAAACTCAATCCCCTTCGAGAGAGCAATATCATCAAGAGCTACTTTGCGGTCGATAGCTTGAATAATCGAGACCTTCATCTTCGACTTATTGGCTACCGTACGTACACGCAAATCTTCGGGGCGCTCAATCTCATTCTCCTCACAGTGGCGTTTAATCAGTTTACAGAACTCTTCGCCATAGCGTTTCGCCTTACCGGCACCCACGCCTGGAATATTCTGTAACTCCTCGAGCGTCACGGGATAGATGGTTGCCATAGCCTCCAGCGAGGGATCTTGGAAAATAACATAGGGGGGAACCTCCAACTTCTTGGAGAGTTTCTTCCGGAGGTCCTTTAACATAGAGTAAAGTGCCGGATCTACAGCACAAGCTGCACCACCGCGAGCCGGTGTATCCTCTTCAATTTCTTCAAAGTCGTTGTCTTCAACAATCTTGAATGATTTAGGACGCTTCAGGTACTTCTTGCCCTCGTCTGTCACCTTCAACAAACCATAATTATCAACATCCTTAGATAGATAGCCCGCAATGGCTCCCTGGTTAATCACCGCATTCCATGTGCGATCATCTTCACCCATGCCCGAGCCAAAGACCTCCAGTTCGTCATGAAGATGGGCAAGCACCTCCGAGGTCTCTCTTCCTTGGATGACATCTATAATATAGTCAGCTTTAAAATTCTCTTTTACTGCCAGCACGGTTTCAATGACCGTACACAATAATTCTTGAGCTTCCACTTGTTTCTTTGGATTTAAACAATTGTCACAATTACCACAATTATCTTGTCCATACTCTTCCCCGAAGTAATGAAGCAACACCCTGCGACGGCAGACTGAGGTCTCGGCATAAGCCTTTGTTTCTGTCAAGAGATGTCGGCTAATGTCCTGTTCAGCCAATGGCTTTCCTTGAAGGAACTTCTCCAATTTCTCCAAGTCTTTAGGCGTATAGAAGGCAATACATTTACCTTCTCCGCCATCGCGTCCAGCACGTCCCGTCTCCTGATAATAGCCTTCCAAGCTCTTGGGCATGTCGTAGTGAATCACAAAACGTACGTCAGGTTTATCAATACCCATTCCGAAAGCGATAGTCGCCACGATGACATCCACACGCTCCATCAGGAAGTCGTCCTGATTCTGAGCGCGGGTATTCGCATCCATACCGGCATGGTAGGCTCTGGCATTGATACCGTTGGTCTTCAAGACCTCAGCCAGTTCCTCCACCTTCTTTCGGCTAAGGCAATAGATAATACCCGACTTTTCGGGGTTATTCTTTATAAATTTGATAATATTCTTATCTATATCGTTGTTTTTTGCTCGCACCTCATAGTACAGGTTCGGGCGGTTGAACGAGGTTTGGAAAACAGAGGCGTCCATGATGCCCAAGTTCTTCTGAATATCATCTTGAACCTTCTTGGTAGCAGTAGCCGTCAAAGCAATGATGGGAGCGCGCCCTATTTCATTGACAATAGGACGGATATGTCTGTACTCCGGACGGAAATCGTGTCCCCATTCTGAGATGCAGTGCGCCTCATCAATAGCGTAAAACGAAATTTTCACGGTGCGCAAAAACTCCACATTCTCCTCCTTAGTCAATGATTCAGGAGCCACATAGAGCAACTTTGTTTTTCCACTGAGGATATCCGACTTCACTTGATCAATCGCACTTTTGTTCAGAGAAGAGTTGATAAAGTGAGCAACTCCATCCTCCTCACTATAGTTACGCATTGCATCGACCTGATTCTTCATCAGGGCAATCAATGGTGAGATGACAATAGCAGTACCCTCCATCAAAAGAGAAGGCAATTGGTAGCAGAGCGACTTACCTCCCCCAGTTGGCATCAGAACAAAGGTATCTTTGCCATCCAACAGGTTTTGAATCGCTTCCTCTTGTTTCTCCTTGAAAGTGTCAAAACCGAAGTATTTCTTCAATTCAGCTACTAAATTAATTTTCTTACCTGCCATGGTTTTTCTTTAGGTTAGTGTTTCTTTTGTTTATCAAAGGCTCGAAATAAAGGTCACTTTTTA
>CAMAMO010000035.1 GCA_945836915.1 uncultured Mediterranea sp. | reverse complement strand
CAGAGAATTCGCCGTGATGCATGGGGCTGTGCCAAAGGCCTTGATGGAGGAAGAGGTCATCAGTTGTGTAGTGGCGGCAAGCCAGAATCTCGTTCAGGGCGGTGGCGATGGAGAGTGGATTGTAGAGTACGCCGTAGGGGTTGAGGTCGCAATCGAAGTGGGCCTGCTGCAGACGTTGCCCCATCTCAGAGGCAAAGCAGGAGCCCATCAGCAACAACTTCTGGCGCTGGTCTATCCGCGGCAACTGGCGCGGCCATTCAACGGGTGTCGTGAAGTTTACCATCGCAACAAACTCTCTTGGATTTTCGCTTCTATCGCCTCGTAGAGTTGCTTCATCTCTTTCTGGTCGGGCTTGCCGCTCTGGCGCCAGCGGGTCAGCGTGGCCTCGCTCTGGCGGTAGAGTTCAGCCTCCAGCGGCTGTAACTGCTGCATCAGACCGTTGCCCTGGCGGTTCCACAGGGCTTCCCAATGGAGGTACTTGCCCGTGCCCATGCCTTGATGGTAAGCAAAGACCTGGCGGTCGGCCATCGAGATGGATTGGTGACTGAGGGGAGCAGCCTTGAAGCGAGCGTCGTAAGCCACCATCGGGGGCATGTTATCGCTCACCCAAAGGGGGACGAGCAGGCCTGTGGGCGGATAGCCTAAAAGGGTCCAAAGCGTAGTCAGCGCGGGATTCTCGCCTGGCTTCACGCCCTGCACGATAATGGAGCATGAGGTGCTGTTGCGCGGTATGAAGTCCTGGTCAACAAACCAGCCAGAGGCTTCGGGCTGGTTGTGGCAACCGTCGCGCAAATCAACCTGCAGCAGGCGGTTGCAGAAGGAGCGCGAGAGGCGGTTGACCATCCAGAGGGGCGTAATCTGACTCATGGCGGAGGCCTGCATCAGCGTGCCGTCGGCCTCCATGTAGCGCACGTAGCCTGAGCCTTGATTCACCTTGCCTGCGAAGGAGAAGTTGGTGCGGGCAATGTAGCCATAGGGAGCATCCTTGGGATTGTTGGCGTCGTACATGGTGTAGCCGTAGTAATCCACTTCGAACATGGCGGCGCCACCCTGTGCGTCAATCACGCCGAAGTTAGCTTCGATGTAGCTGGGCTTCTGCAGCGTGTCGAGGAAGTGGCAGAACTCTTGCACCGTAGCGCAGAGCTCCAGGGCGCGGTAGATGATGCGGCCGTTGGCCTCGCCTCGCTCTTCGCCAGGCTTCACCTCCACCAGGTTGTAGCTCTGCGTGTTCATCAGGGCGAAGCCCGCGCTGTTACTGCCCATCCACGCCTCCTTCAGGGCGGGAAAGTTGGCGCTGTTGACGTTGGCCACAAAGTCGTAACGCTGACCCTTGACGTAGGCCATGTGGTTAAGGCGGAAGTCTGTGTCACGGTTTTTCCAAAGCAACGGACGACCGTCGGGGGTGACCTTACCAGAGATAACGGCAGAGGTGCAGGCCCATGTTTCGGCTGCAAAGCTGAGGCAGACAGCGGCTGCCAGAAGTGCGAGGAGATGAGTAATCGTTTTCATGAATGATGCTGTATGAATAGTTAGCGTTTCTGTTTTTGAGAGGTTATGGGTTTCTATCAGATGGTTTACCATATGATTAGTTGGGATGAATGGGCGTCTGGATGAATGGTGCGCTACGTTTAACGGTTAAGGGCGCCGCAATGGGAACAGAGACCTGGACCTGTTAGCGGATGGCCGCAGCGACCACATCGGTAACGAGACAGGCGCCACGACCTACGGGCACGGCGCACAAAGAGCCAACCCAGCAGCAGGAGGCAGGGGTAGCCCACGTACCAAGCGGTAGTTATCATAAAGAAGAAGTAACAGCAGACGCAGCCTGCGGCCAGACCGAGGAGGTAGCTGAGGGCGGCCAACGGACTAAGCTGTGTAAACGAGTCGTCGATGGCGGCGATAAGTACCAGGACGATGAGCCAGAGAGAGGCGAGGAAGAGGGAGATGAGCCAGGGCGTATGTAGCGGCGAGAGTGTAGGGTTGTAGTAGAACTGCTCCCACAACGCGGGGGCAAACTGCTGGATAGAGGCATAGAGTGTAGCGCTAAGGGCCATAAGCAGGCAGAGCAGCAACGGATAGAGGCTGTCAATATCGTTGACATAGACCATCATCATCGGCTCCTTGAAGAGTTTGCGTAGCAACCACACCACCACGAAGAGGGCCCAAATGGCGATGAAATAGGAGGCGTGGGTGCGACTGAAGAGGTAGATGGCTTGCGATATGCTGTCTGTGGGCACAAAAGAGCGCTTCATCTGCGTCAGTGGAAGCCAGCCCTGCTGCGCCTCGCTACGGGCCAACTTAACCCAGAGCGTTTCAATGGAATCAGTAGGGTGTTCGGCCAGCTCGGCTACCACAACACGATCGCCCCGCTTCAAGGTGATGTAGCAATCCATCACAGGCAGACAGGCCAGGCGGATGGAGTCATCGACCAGCTCGAGATTGGTGTCGAGCAGATAGCGGTAACGGGCGGTGGCATCCAGCGAATCGACCACGGTTGGCACACACGCCTCGCCTTCCCCCTCAGGAAGGGCCTCGTGGCAGCCCATACAGAGCATGAGTAGCAAGCCACAGGATAGCAGAAATGTACACAACGTTTTCATGGTTTTATCTCTTCAGCTTATCGTCTCGTTTCATGTATTCATCACCACACGCATCTGGCACAGTTTGCAATCAAATTCAAGTCGGAATCGGCGACCGTCGCCACTCACCAGCGTGTAGGGCTCGCGGAAGGGCGAACGCCCCTTCTGACGTGTGGGGCACCAGCCCATGCTGTAGCGCAGGCAATGCTTGCAGAACATCACCACGGCATCGGGCACAGGTTGCTGCTCGAAGGCGGGAGCAATCTGACTGACGCCATGCATCTGGTAGAAGGTGCGGGCCTCGCGGTTGCTCACGTTGCCCAGATAGGTCAGGCTGCTGGCACCCCAAGGATGAGTGGTGACGGGCAGACGGTAAACCTCCTGCGGATAACGGATGCGGCGAACACGCTCTAATGCCTCAATCAGCTGGCGGCGCCAATCGGCCAGCAGCGACGAGGGAATGAACCAAGGCTGCGAAAAGCGAATCTCTATTGAGGCCTCAGAACAGGGATGTGTCTCGGAGTGAGATTTAGCTTCTAAGCGTGGATTTGATTCAAAGTGAGGGTTTGCTCTGTTGCGAGAAATTGCTTTGGAGCAAACATTTACCGCCGAGCGAGTGTTCGCTTCGGTGCGAGTATTGGCTTCAGAACGAGTGTTGGCTTCAGAGCGAAGATTGCTTGAAGGTGTAACGGCTCGAACTTCGAAGGGAGTGTCGCCAAGGCGCTGGAGTTGTTTGCTGATGGTCTCCTCCTGGGGGCGCTGGGCCAGCTGCTTCTCAGCTGGAAAGCGACGGGCGGCACGATAGCCTTGCTCATCGGTAGCTTGGAGCACGAAGCCGTCGGCTACATCCCACAACTGCCAACTGAGGCCTATCTTCCGCTCGGCGGAGCGGCGAGCCAGCAGTTTCTCAAACTCCTGATCGTAGTTGCGATAGATGGGTGTGCGTGGCTTGATACGGGGCAGCGGCGCAGAGGGGAAGAGTTTGCCGCTCTCCACGCGGTTCACACGGAAGCCTTGCAGCTGACCTTTCTCATCCAGATAACAGGCGCCGTCGCCATTATGAAAGGGTTTGACACCTGCTACGGTGATGAAAGCGGGGCGCTGCTCTTTCAGCGTACCCATCCACTCGCCCATCGACTTGGGTGTCTCCATCGAGGCCACCTCTTCACCTCGTCCATCCAGGAAGTAACTGGTGAAACCGCGGCTAAAGCTCTTATCCACCTGCGGCGTGAAGGTGGTGGTAACACGTCCGGCTGAGGCGGCTACGTATTCCGGGCGCCGCTTGAAGAGCTCATCCAGAGCCTGACGGTAAGCGGCAGTGACGTTCTTGACGTAACTGGCCTCCTTGAGGCGTCCTTCTATCTTGAGCGAGGTGACGCCGGCATCGAGCAGCTCTTCCAGCCGGTTGAGCCGGTTCATGTCGCGCAGCGAAAGCAGGTGCTTCTCCTGCGTAATGACGCGGTTATCGGCATCAACCAAGGTGAAGGGCAGACGGCAGAACTGGGCGCATTCTCCGCGGTTGGCACTTCGTCCGAAGCAGGCCTGACTGGCGTAACATTGGCCGCTGTAACTGACGCAGAGGGCGCCGTGAACGAAAACCTCGAGCGCTACCTGAGGTACGGCTTCGTGGATGGCGCGAATCTCGTCGAGCGAGAGCTCGCGGGCCAGCACCACCTGACGGAATCCAGCCTGAGCGAGGAAGCGCGCCTTATCAACGGTGCGGTTGTCCATCTGCGTGCTGGCATGGAGAGGAATAGGTGGCAGAGCGAGGCGGGTCAAAGCCATGTCCTGCACGATAAGGGCGTCAACACCTAAGCGGTAGAGTTGCCACACCAACTGGGTGGCATCGGCTAACTCATCGTCGCGCAGAATGGTGTTGAGGGTGACATAGACCTTTACGCCAAAGCGATGGGCATAAGTCACCAACTGACCAATCTCGTCCACACTATTGGTAGCGGCAGCACGTGCACCAAAACGGGGTGCGCCGATATAGACTGCATCGGCGCCATGATCAACGGCAGCCATACCGCACTCCAAGTTGCGTGCCGGTGCCAGCAGTTCGATAGCCTTGCTCTTTTTGTTTGCCATCTCTAATCCTTTCTTTTATCGTCTAACGTTGAGTTTCGCATTGTTATGATATTTCAATCTATTACTTGATATCCTCAATGCGGTACGGCGTCTCTTGATAAACGTAGTAGTTGAGCCAGTTGGTGAAGAGGAGGTTGGCGTGGGCGCGCCAACGCAGGCGGACTCCCTTATTGGGGTCATCATCGATGTAGTAACCTTCAGGCATCTGGATAGGAAGACCCTTGTCGAGGTCTCGATGATACTCGGTATCGAGCGTCATAGGTGAGTACTCGGAATGACCGGTGACGAAAAACTCACGACCGCCGCGGGCCATGACCAGATGAACGCCTGAGCGGTCGCTCTCAGAGAGCAGAGTCAGCTCTGGACGCGCCAGGATATCAGCCTTACGCACCTCGGTATGACGGCTGTGGGGCACGTAGAACTCCTCGTCGAATCCTCTGAAGATAGGGTGCATCGGGGCAAGCATGTGGTGCTTGAAGACACCAAACATCTTCTCCTTCAGCGGATATTTGGGCACGCCGTAATAGTGGTAGAGTCCTGCCTGGGCGGCCCAGCAGATGAAGAGCGTAGAGGTGACGTGGGTGCGAGCCCAGTCAAAAATGTCAGTAATCTCATTCCAATAGGTCACCTCTTCAAAATCCATCTGCTCCACAGGGGCTCCGGTAATAATCATACCGTCGAACTTACGCTCGCGCAACTGCTCAAAATCGGTATAGAAAGCCTTCATGTGCTCAATGGGGGTATTCTTTGAGGTGTGACTCTTGATTTTCATGAACTCAATCTCCACCTGCAAAGGGGTGTTAGAAAGAAGACGCACCAGATCAGTTTCAGTAGTTATCTTCAGCGGCATGAGGTTGAGAACTACAATCTTCAGCGGACGAATGTCTTGCCCCATGGCTCGCGTGTGGTCCATGACGAAGATGTTTTCATGCTTCAACAGCTCAATGGCTGGCAGTTTATCAGGTAATGTCAGTGGCATATTTCTTTTCCTATTATATATAAGTATATAAAATCGGCCCCAAAGTTAATCTATTTTTCAGTAGAATGCCCTACTCTGCCCCACTTTTTTGTATGTTTTTGCATTTCTTGCTCCTTATCTGTTGCGCCGCTGTGTCGGGTTTACGGACTGTAAATAGCCTGTCTGAGCGGAAAAATGGCGAGCCACGAGAGCGACAGAGCAGTAAAAATGCATTTTTTTGCACTATTTCCAAAAAAAAGTGCCTCAACATGCATAATGTTCCAATATTTTGGGCTACATTTGCAGCAGAAATAGAATAATTATACATACAACATGGCTAAAACAAAAGCAACTCGACTTGATACGATTAAGTTAATTATATCCAGTCGCGACATCAGTTCGCAGGAAGAGATTCTGAACGAACTAAACGAAGCGGGGTTTGAGGTAACACAAGCTACGCTGTCGCGCGACTTGAAGAAGCTGAAGGTGGCCAAGGCCTCGACAGCTGACGGGCGTTACGTCTATGTGCTGCCCAACAACACCCTCTACCAGCGCACACCGACCCAGACACCTTCAGAGATGCTGATGCATAGCGGGTTCATCTCGCTCCACTTCAGCGGCAATTTAGCGGTTATCCGTACACGCCCCGGTTACGCCAGCAGCATTGCCTACGACATCGATAACCGCAACTACCCCTGTATTCTGGGTACGATTGCTGGCGACGATACCATCCTACTGGTGTTAAGCGAAGGCACCACACAAAAAGAAATTTACTGCCTGCTAGCTCAGATTATTCCTAACCTGAAATAAACGGCTATAAAAAATAGATACTATACTTGATAAAAAGATTTTTCTAAAAGTTTGACTAAACAAAATGGAATCTAAACAAATTGACGTGATGGTGGCCGATGACTCACACGAGGTCTATGTGGACAAAATCCTGGACACCATCCGTGAAGCAGCCAAGGTGCGAGGTACGGGTATTGCCGAGCGCACACATGAGTACGTGGCAACCAAAATGAAGGAAGGCAAAGCGATTATTGCCCTCTGCGGCGATGACTTTGCCGGATTTACCTATATCGAGAGCTGGGGTAACAAGCAGTATGTGGCTACCTCGGGTCTGATTGTCCATCCCAACTACCGCGGATTGGGCCTGGCGAAGCGCATCAAAGCGGCGTCGTTCAAACTGGCTCGCTTGCGATGGCCGAATGCAAAAATCTTCAGCCTGACCAGCGGTGCTGCGGTGATGAAGATGAATACCGAACTGGGCTACGTGCCGGTAACCTTCAATGAGTTGACTGACGACCAAGCCTTCTGGCGCGGCTGCGAGGGGTGCATCAACCACGACATCCTGGTAGCCAAGAACCGCAAGTTCTGCATCTGCACCGCCATGCTCTACGACCCTAAGCTGCACGAAGAGGACAAAATCTGACGAATGCATTGGTTCAGCGCATTGAACCGTAAAGAATCTATCAGAATGCAAACAATCAATCGATAACAATATATTTACAACGATATGGAACAGAAGAAAAAAGTAGTAGTGGCCTTTAGCGGTGGCCTAGACACCTCGTTCACCGTCATGTATCTGGCCAAGGAAAAAGGATATGAAGTGCATGCAGCCTGTGCCAATACAGGCGGTTTCAGCACTGAACAGCTGCGCACCAACGAAGAGAATGCCTACAAGCTGGGTGCTACAAAGTACGTCACCCTCGACGTAACACATGAATATTATGAGAAGTCGCTGAAATACATGGTTTATGGTAACGTGCTGCGTAACGGCACCTACCCTATCTCCGTCAGCTCGGAACGTATCTTCCAGGCACTGGCCATTGCCCGCTATGCCAATGAGATTGGCGCCGATGCCATAGCCCACGGCTCAACAGGTGCCGGCAACGACCAAGTGCGTTTCGACATGACCTTTCTGGTTATGGCACCTGGTGTGGAAATTATTACCCTGACACGCGATATGGCGCTGAGCCGCCAAGAAGAGATTGACTACCTGAATAAGAATGGCTTTGCAGCCGACTTTGCCAAGCTGAAATACTCTTACAATGTAGGTATCTGGGGAACCAGCATCTGCGGTGGTGAGATTCTCGACTCTGCCCAAGGTTTGCCCGAGACGGCTTACCTGAAGCATTGCACCAAGGAGGGCAGCGAGCAACTGCGTCTCACCTTTGAAAAGGGCGAACTGAAGGCGGTAAACGACGAAAAATTCGATGACCCCATCAAGGCCATTCAGAAGGTAGAGGAGATTGGCGCCGCTTACGGTATCGGTCGCGACATGCACGTAGGCGACACAATTATCGGCATCAAGGGCCGCGTAGGTTTCGAAGCAGCCGCTCCGATGCTGATTATTGGTGCACATCGCTTCTTGGAGAAATATACGCTGAGCAAGTGGCAGCAGTACTGGAAAGACCAGGTGGCCAACTGGTACGGCATGTTCCTGCATGAGAGCGAGTATCTGGAGCCAGTAATGCGCGACATCGAGGCGATGTTGACTGAAAGTCAGCGCAACGTGAACGGTACTGCCATCTTGGAACTGCGCCCCTTGAGCTTCAGCACCGTAGGCGTAGAGAGCGCTGATGACCTGGTGAAGAACAAACTGGGTGAGTATGGCGAAATGCAGAAGGGTTGGACGGCTGATGATGCCAAGGGCTTTATCAAAGTGCTCTCTACCCCGCTGCGTGCTTACTACGCTAACCATCGTGACGAGATGAAATAAACTTCTTATATCAATAAGAAATAATCCTTATAGATTGAGAAGGGAAAAACCTCATAAATCGAGATGGAATTAGTATTTTTATATTAGGTAGAATTTATTACAATTAATTATAGACTGACAATCCCCTCATGATTAAAGTAGGAATTATAGGTGGTGCAGGTTACACAGCAGGCGAGTTGATTCGCCTGCTGCTCAACCACCCCGATGCCGAAATCATTTTTGTTAACAGCAGTAGCAACGCGGGCAACCGCATTACCGACGTGCACGAAGGCCTCTTGGGCGAGACGGATCTGACCTTTACAGACCAGTTGCCGCTCGACCAGATTGATGTGCTCTTCTTCTGCACCGCACATGGCGATACACGCAAGTTTCTGGAGAGCCACAACGTGCCCGAAGAGCTGCGAATCATCGACCTCTCCATGGACTATCGTTTGAAGTCGGATGACCACGACTTTGTTTACGGTCTGCCGGAGCTGAATCGTCGTGCCACCTGCACAGCCAAACATGTAGCCAACCCAGGCTGCTTTGCCACCTGCATCCAGCTGGGTCTGCTTCCGCTGGCAAAACACCTGATGCTCAACGATGATATCATGGTCAACGCCATTACTGGTAGTACCGGAGCCGGTGTGAAACCAGGCGCTACAAGCCACTTCTCTTGGCGCAACAACAACCTGAGTATCTACAAAGCCTTCGAACACCAGCATGTTCCAGAAATCAAGCAATCGCTCAAGCAGTTGCAAAACAGCTTTAACAGCGAGGTGGATTTTATCCCCTACCGTGGCGACTTTGCCCGCGGTATTTTTGCCACTATAGTGGTGAAATGCAAGGTGGAGTTGGAGGAACTGAAGCGCATCTATCGCGACTACTACGCCAAGGATTCATTCACCCATTTGGTAGAAAAGAACATCGACCTAAAACAGGTAGTGAACACTAATAAATGCTTGATTTATCTGGAGAAACATGGTGACAAATTGCTGATTGTTTCCTGCATCGACAATCTATTGAAGGGTGCAAGCGGACAGGCGGTTCACAACATGAACCTGATGTTCAACCTGGAAGAAACAGTAGGCTTGAAATTGAAACCAAGCGCTTTCTAAAACAAACTTTCCTTACACAAAAACTAAACTAAACGAACAGATTTGAAATGAAACTATATGATGTGTATCCGCTCTTCGACATTAATATTGTCAAGGGCAAAGGGTGCCATGTTTGGGATGACCAAGGCACGGAGTATTTAGACCTCTATGGCGGCCATGCGGTGATTTCCATCGGCCACGCTCATCCCCATTATGTCGAAGCCATCAGCCGCCAGGTTGGCACGCTGGGCTTCTACAGCAATTCGGTCATCAACACGCTGCAGCAGCAGTTGGCTGAACGGCTTGGTCGCCTCTGCGGCTACGAAGATTATGCGCTCTTCCTAATCAACAGCGGCGCAGAAGCTAACGAAAACGCCTTGAAGTTAGCCTCCTTCTACAACGGACGCACCCGCATCATCTCCTTCCAAAAGGCCTTCCATGGCCGCACATCACTGGCCGTAGAGGCTACGGATAATCCGAAGATTATCGCCCCCATCAACGCCAACAATCACATCACCTACCTACCCCTTAATGACATTGAGGCGGTGAAGCAAGAGCTGGCCAAGGGCGATGTGTGCGCGGTGATTATCGAAGGCATTCAGGGAGTGGGTGGAATCAAACTACCCAGCGATGAGTTCCTCCAAGCGGTACGACAAGCGTGCGATGAGCAGAATACGGTGCTGATTCTTGACGAGATTCAGAGCGGTTACGGCCGCAGTGGACGCTTCTTCGCTCACCAGTATAGCGGCATCCGCCCCGATATCATTACAGTGGCCAAAGGCATTGGCAACGGTTTCCCCATGGGAGGCGTGCTAATCAGTCCGAAGTTCACTCCAGTTTACGGTCAGTTAGGCACCACTTTCGGTGGCAATCATCTGGCCTGCAGTGCCGCCTTGGCCGTGCTCGACGTGATGGAGGAAGAGCGTCTGATTGAGAACGCAGAGCGTGTAGGTAACTATCTGCTGGAGGAGTTGAAGAAATTCACCCAAATCAAGGAGGTTCGCGGTCGCGGTCTGATGATTGGCATGGAGTTTGCCGAACCCATCAAGGAGATTCGTCTGCGTCTGCTGAAAGAGCAACACGTCTTCACTGGCGTAAGCGGCACGCACGTCATTCGTCTGTTGCCTCCCCTCTGCCTCTCCATGGCCGAGGCTGAAGAGTTCTTGAAACGCTTCAAAGTAGCATTAGGCTAATAGATAGAATGAACATTCGATCATCTGAACCTGCTCAATAAAAGAACCAGCTTTTATAAGATAGAAGAGCCCCGGGAAAGCATCTGGCTTCTCGGGGCTCTGTGTATTCGTTATCGCAGGAGTATGGTCTCTTTAGAGTTTCACTCGCTTCTTAACCGACTTGGATTCGTTGTGCAGGCGGTCGAGGGCGGTTACTACGTAGGTGTATTTCTTCTTGCCATCGCGGTAAGGCAGTTTATAGAAGGTATTGGCAGTAACAGCCACCAAGCGTGTAGCATCGTTCAAATCAACCTTCTCGCCTTCGGCAAAGCAGTAGATAGCGTAATTCACCGCCCTATCCATCTCGTCACGATACTTAGGTGCTGTCCAGAAGAGTACATAGCCATCCTCCATCCAAAGGGGTTTGAGGCTCTTTACCTTACCCGGAGCCTTATCGTCAATAAAGTGATAGACGGGAGGCAAGGCTGGATAGCGGTGATACTCGCTACGCAGCGCATCGGCATAGTTGCCGGCATTCTCTATCACTGCCGAGGCGGGCCATTGGCAGCTGCCTTGGATGCTTTGATAGGCCCGCTGCAACGCCATCTTTGCCACCATCTGGTTGCGGTTTGGGTTGGCTGGATCTACATTTTTCACCGTATTCATCACCGACTGACCAATGTAGAGCGGACGGTCTTCAGCATGCTTCGCCCACCACTCCACCAGTTCTTTGTAGTCGGCTGCAGGATGGCCAATCTGCCAATAGAGTTGTGGAATATTGTAGTCAATCCACCCCTCGCGTGCCCACAACAGCACATCGGCATAGAGGTCATCGTAGTTCTGCAAGCCATTGGTTTTGCTGCCCAGCGGGTCGCTCTTTTGGTTACGATAGATTCCAAAGGGAGAGACGCCAAACTTGACCCAAGGCTTTACCTCGCGAACCGTTTCATGAATCTGCTTGATGAGAAGATTGACATTGCTGCGGCGCCAGTCGCCCCGGTTGTCAAAGCCTCCGCCGTAGCGGGCAAAGCTGGCATCGTCAGGGAACTCCATCCCCTTGAGCGGATAGGGATAGAAATAGTCATCCATGTGGATGGCATCGACATCATAGCGGGTCAGTATATCGGTAATGACCATGCAGATGTGGCGACGACTCTCGGGCAATGCAGGGTCGAAGAAGAGCTGGTTGCCGTAGGTAATGAACCACTCCGGGTGGAGGTGATAGACATGATTAGCCGCCAGCGGATTGGCCAGCGCAGTTTTGACTCGATAGGGATTAATCCAGGCATGAAACTCCATGCAACGCTTGTGGCACTCCTCAATCATAAACTGCATCGGGTCCCACAGCGGCGAAGGTGCCTCTCCCTGCACGCCGGTGAGGAAACGGCTCCAAGGCTCAAGTTGCGAGGTATAGAGCGCATCGGCTTCGGGGCGCACCTGGAAGATGATAGCATTTATGCCAGCACGCTGAAGCGCCTCGAGTTGGTTTATCAGATTACGCTTCATGGTGGCTTCATCCTGTCCTTTGAACTGTCCATTGACACTCTGAATCCAGGCGGCACGGAATTCACGCTTAGGGTAACGCTGACTCTCAATCTGGGCTCGCAAACTGCCACTCAGCGCCAAGCAGAGGCAGAGCCACCACATCATTTTTCCTATTCTCTTTTTCATTATCCTCAAAATATCCAAATTATCAATAGGTAAGGTGCGACAAAAATACAACGGTAAGACTGAATAGCGAAATTTTTGGCCAATAATTTTCGTTAAAACAAGAAATCCACTATTTTTGCAACCTATAGTTAGACCTTATTATTTTATAGGAGAGAAGAACCATGTCTAAACGAAAGATGAACCGCCTAATAATTGGCGCTGCTGCGGTCAGCGCCTGCTTGAGTGGCATCAGCTGCTCAAACCGTCCCTCTACCTCAACGGAGAACGCAGCCGAGCGTGAGGAACAGCTGATGATAGTAGGAACCTATACCGATGCCGAATCACGTGGCATCTACACCTTCCGTTTCAACCAACTGACGGCCGAATGGCAACCGCTCGACTCGGCAGAGGTGAGTAACCCTTCATTCATAGCTATTGACAGCCAGCGCTCCCTGCTGTATGCCGTGAGTGAAAATGGCGATGAGAGTGACGCCCTCAACCTGCTCACCATCCAGCCCGCCACGGGTGCTATGACGCTGAAGGGGAGCTGGCTGACAGAGGGTGCAGCGCCCTGTTACGTCTCTGCCGCAGAGGGTCTGGCCGTTACAGCCAACTACACGGGCGGTTCGCTCTCCCTCTTTCCGCTGGATGCAGCAGGATGCCCCATGCCGCTCGACACCCTCTTCCGCGGCGACGCTACGGGCAACAACCCGATGCGCCAAGCCACGCCACACGTTCATTGCGCCCACTTCTCGCCCGACGGTTGCTTCCTCTTCGCCACCGACTTCAGCAGCGACCGTCTGCTCCGCTTCCGTGTGCAGAACGAAGCTGGCCAGCGATTAGAGTCACCCGAGGTAGCTGCTACCATTGAGAGCGGCAGCGGTCCGCGCCACCTCACCTTCGCTCCCGATGGACGCCACCTCTACCTCATCAGCGAACTGAGCGGCATGATTCACGCCTTCGCCTATCAGCCGGAAGATGGAACCTTGACACTGAAGCAGACCATTGAGACCGATTCGGTGCATGCACAAGGCAGCGCCCACATCCAGTTAAGCAGCGATGGCCGCTACCTCTACGCCTCGAACCGCCTGGCCCATGAAGGCGTGGCCATCTATGCCGTCAACCCCGATGATGGCCAGCTCACCTCCATCGGTTACCAACTCACAGGCCGCCATCCGCGCCACTTCAATTTGACCCCTAACGGACGCTACCTGCTGGTAGCTTGCCGTGACAGCCATCAAATTGAAATCTATCAACGCGACCCTTCAACCGGCCATCTTACCGCAACCGGAAAGGCCATTCCGCTGAGCAAACCGGTCTTTATAGGCTGGTTTTAGTTAATTATCTCTAACGAAAAGGCGAACCAACCAATAACTTCACTACCTTTATCGGTTGTTTATGCAAAACTAAGACATCATTTACTAAAGATGAGAAGCATGATAAAAAAGAGGAAAGCTCTTTTGAAAAGAAATCAATGGATAGCCAAAGGGCTGATATTTGGCACCCTGCTCAGTATGGGTGAATCAGCCTTGGCACAAACAGAGGTGACGGTAGGCGTGATGCGCGGCAAAGATTACGGCGTAACCTACATGCTGCCACGCACTGAGGTGGAGCTGACCCTCCAGGTAACACACCACACCTTTACCCCAGGTGAGTATGCCAAATATGCCGAACGCTACCTCTATCTGAAGAATGTAGCGTTAAAAGAGTCCGATTGGTACACCATCGACCAAGTCAAAATGCGCCCCATTGGAACACCCAATAAGGAGCAGACCTACTTCGTCAAACTACGCGATAAATCGGTGGCTCCGCTGATGGAGCTAACTGAAGAGGGGATTGTACGCTCCATCAACATGCCCTTTAGTGGCACGCCGAAGGCCTCAGACAACGGTGAATCGGCCGCATCGGGCCGATTGGCCAGCCAGCAGACGACGGAGAGATTAGACCCTCGTTCCTTCCTGACAGAGGAGATTCTGGTAGCCAGTTCGAGTGCCAAGCGCGCTGAGTTGATAGCCAAAGAAATCTACAACATCCGCGAGAGCCGCAACGCCCTACTACGTGGCGAAGCGGATAACATGCCCCAAGATGGTGAACAGCTGAAGTTGATGCTCGACAACCTGAACCGGCAGGAGAAAGCGATGACCGAGATGTTTGCCGGCCATATAGAGGAGGAGATTAAAGTCATAACACTGCACATCCCCGTACGAGAGAGCAAAGGCGAGATAGCCTTCCGCTTCTCGCGCCACATGGGAGTGGTCGAGGCAGACAACCTGGCCGGCGAGCCCTATCTGCTGGTTATGGAGAATCTGACACCCAACCTCAGCGCCCCGCTGACACCCGACGAGCAGAAGAAACAGGTGGAGGGCGTAGCCTACAACGTACCCGGGCGTGCCCACGTGCAACTGCTGCTTAAGGGTGAAGTACTCTACGACCAAGAGTTCCCCGTCGCCCAGTTTGGCACCACAGAGTATCTGGCACCCGTTCTCTTCAACAAGACTACTGTAACCAAGGTGCTCTTCGACGTCAACACCGGTGGCTTGCTCAAAGTGATGAGAGAGTAAAGAAAGCTCTTAGTGATGCACAGGCGGAGCAATGCAATTGAAACCTGCAACAGATAAAGATTAGAGCATAAAAAGAGGAGACCCCGAAAGGAGCCTCCTCTTTTATCTATCCCGATATTGATAATTATACCAATATATCTATTCTCTACCGAGCAACCTATTACTTAATACGTGCTTGGATAGCTTTGCTGGCCTCTTCGTAGCCAGGCTTGTTCAAGAGGGCGAACATATTCTTCTTGTAAGCCTCTACACCGGGTTGGTTGAAGGGGTTCACACCGAGCAGATAGCCGCTAATACCACAAGCGCGTTCAAAGAAGTACATCAGCGAACCGATAGCCTCTTCAGTCAGCGCAGGAATCACCACACGCATGTTGGGCACACCGCCATCGACGTGAGCCAGCTGGGTTCCCAGTTCAGCCATCTTGTTGACCTCATCCACGTGCTTGCCAGCCAGGAAGTTCAATCCGTCAAGGTTCTCAGCGTCAAAAGGCACTGTGAGGCTGTGGTTCACCTTATCTACAGAGATAACCGTTTCGTAGATGGTACGCTCACCCTCCTGGATCCATTGACCCATCGAGTGGAGGTCAGTAGAGAAATCCACAGCAGCGGGGAAGATACCTTTGCCATCCTTACCCTCAGACTCACCGTAAAGCTGCTTCCACCACTCGCTGACGTAGTGCAGTTTGGGGTTGAAGTTCACCAGAATTTCAATCTTCTTGCCCTGCTTGTAGAGTTCGTTACGTGTAGCGGCATAGATGGCAGCGGGATTCTCCTCGAAAGCCACGTCAGCGCCACACTTCTTTTCCATTGCAGCCGCACCGGCCACCAGCGCACGGATGTCGTAACCAGCCACAGCGATAGGCAGCAGACCTACCGGCGTGAGGACAGAGAAACGACCGCCTACGTTATCGGGGATGATGAAGGTTTTGTAGCCCTCCTTGTCTGCCGTAACGCGTGCAGCACCCTTCTTAGCGTCGGTAACAGCTACAATCACCTTACGTGCCTCCTCCTTACCGCGTTGACGTTCGCACTGTTCGCGCAGCAAGCGGAAAGCCAGCGCCGTTTCAGTCGTTGTACCCGATTTGGAGATATTGATGATACCAAATTTCTTATCTTTTAAATAATCCGTCAATTCATAGAGATAATCCTCACCGATGTTATGACCGGCAAAGAGGATAACCGGACCGTTTTTCTGTTCGCGCAGCCAAGTAAAGCTGTCGCTCAAAGCCTCGATAACCGCACGTGCACCCAAATAGCTGCCACCGATACCGGCTACAACCACCGCTTCGCAGTTCTCGCGCAGCACCTTTGCCGTAGCCTCCAGGTCGCTCAGATGCTCCTCCGTGATGGATGAGGGAAGATGAAGCCAGCCCAGGAAATCGTTACCAAGACCTGTACCATTCTCAAGAGCCTCTTGGGCAGCCTTTACCTGCTCCTTGTAAGCAGCCAAGCTATCCTTACCGATGAAGCTCAAACTCTTTTCAATGTTTAACTGTACCATATAATTATATTTCCTTTATATATAAATACTCTATATTCTATTGAACGACACTTTGCACGCATCGGGTC
>CAMAMO010000034.1 GCA_945836915.1 uncultured Mediterranea sp. | reverse complement strand
GCGACAAAAATAGCCTTTTCTTTTGAAATAAACAACTCAATTTCTTGGCTTATATCAAAAGTTTGTTTTATTTTTGCCCTGACTAAACAGAACATTTGACTAGACTAAAGAGATGAAAGAAGAGAATAACAGAGTGCAACGCCTTGTAATCAAGGTGGGTAGCAACGTGTTAACCCGTCTTGACGGCACACTTGACGTCACGCGCATGTCGGCCCTGGTTGATCAGGTGGCCGAGTTGCGTCAGCGCGGCATCGAGGTGATTCTGGTCTCATCGGGTGCTGTGGCTTCAGGTCGCAGTGAGGTTCAGGCGGTGAAAAAACTGGACAGCGTAGAGCAGAGACAGCTCTTCTCTGCCGTGGGTCAGGCTAAACTGATTAACCGCTATTATGAACTCTTCAGTGAGCATCACATGGCCGTAGGTCAGGTGCTCACCACGAAAGAGAATTTTGGTACGCGGCGTCACTACCTCAACCAGAAACGCTGCATGAACGTGATGCTGGAGAATGGCGTCATTCCTATTGTCAATGAAAATGATACCATATCGGTGACGGAACTGATGTTCACCGATAACGACGAACTCTCTGGATTGATTGCCTCGATGATGGATGCGCAGCTGCTGGTAATACTCAGCAATATTGACGGCATCTACAACGGCAATCCAGCCGACAGCACCTCGGAGGTGATTCGAGAGATTGCGCCAGGCATGGATTTAGACAACTACATCCAGACGGGCAAGTCGAGCTTTGGACGTGGCGGTATGATTACTAAGACGCGCATTGCCCGCCAGGTGGCCGACGAGGGGATTACCGTGGTGATTGCCAATGGCCGCCGCGAGCAGATTCTGATTCAACTGATTGAGGCCTTGGAGGAAAAGCCGCTCTCAGCTGAAACCGCTTCAGCCGCCACTACAGCCGCCACTACTACAGCCGCCACTACAGCCACTACTGCAGCCGCTACTGCAGCCGCCGCCACTGCAGCCGCCACTTTGCCGACAACCTCTGCACAAGCGCTTCCCTTTACCCGCTTTATTCCAGCCACCACGCCCACCTCGAGTGTGAAGAAGTGGATTGCCCATAGCGAGGGCTTTGCCAAGGGTGAGATTCACCTGAACGCTGCAGCCAGCGCGCTGCTGCTCGAGGAGAAACCTATTAGCATTCTGCCCGTGGGTATTACGGCGGTGAAGGGTGAGTTTGAAAAGGATGACATTGTGCGCATCATCGGTAACGACGGCCAGTCGCTTGGTGTGGGTCGCGTGAGTTGCAACGCCGCTCAGGTCAGCGCCGTTATGGGCAAGCATGGTAAGAAACCAGTGGTGCACTACGATTACCTCTGTATTGATACCAATCTTTAATCTTTACATTTAGAATGTTGCCGTGTGAATTTGAGTATGATTATTATGTGAATAAAAACATGGTGGTCTGAATAAGAATATGACTGTGTGAACATAAACATATTGTGTGAATTAGCCTATCATTGTATGAACGAGATAAATGAAACCCTGGGCCAGGTGAAAGAGGCCAGTCGTCAGTTGCTCGCTTTGAGCGACAGCGACATTTCGCAGGTGATTACCGCTATCGCTGATGCCGCCGAGGCTCAGACCGACCATCTGCTGAGTGAAAACCAAAAGGACCTGGACCGTATGGATCCAGCCAATCCCAAGTATGACCGACTGAAGTTGACGGCTGAACGTCTCTGTGGCATTGCCGCCGGCCTCCGTCAGGTAGCCGCTTTGCCCTCGCCGCTGCATAAAGTGTTGCGCGGTTACGAGTTGCCCAATGGCTTAAAGATAGAACGCGTCAGTGTGCCATTCGGCGTGATTGGCATCATCTACGAGGCGCGTCCTAACGTGAGCTTTGATGTGGCGGCGCTCTGCCTGAAGAGTGGCAATGCCTGTGTGCTGAAGGGTGGAAGTGATGCGGATGATTCGAACCGTGCTATTGTCAAGTTAATTCACGAAGTGCTTGAGGCACATGGACTCTCTACCCATCTGGTCGAACTGCTGCCTGCTACCCATGAGGCAGCTGAGGAGTTGCTTCACGCCGAGGGCTTGGTGGATTTGATTATTCCGCGCGGCAGCAGTCGGTTGATTCGCTTTGTGCGCCAGAATGCCACCATTCCCGTTATTGAAACAGGAGCTGGCATCTGTCACACCTATTTTGATGAGTATGGCGATTTGGCCATGGGACAACGCATTGTGATGAACGCTAAAACACGCCGCGTCAGCGTATGCAACGCTCTGGATTGTCTGATTGTCCACGCTTCTCGCTTGGTTGATTTGCCCGCTCTTTGCCAGCAGCTTGCTTCGAAACAGGTCATCATTTATGCTGACGAACCTGCCTATGCAGCCTTGCAAGGCAGTTATCCTGAGGAGCTGCTGAAAGAGGCCACACCAGACGATTTCGGTACCGAGTTCCTGGATTACAAGATGGCTATTCGTACGGTGGCCACCTTCGACGATGCGCTGGCTCATATCCGCCGCAACGGTTCGCACCATAGCGAATGCATTATTACCCAGCAACGCGCAAGGGCACAAGCCTTTACACGCGAAGTCGATGCCGCTTGTGTCTATGTCAATGCGCCCACATCATTTACTGACGGCGGTGAGTTTGGATTAGGAGCGGAGATTGGCATCAGCACGCAGAAACTGCATGCCCGTGGCCCCATGGCCCTTGAGGAGATTACAACCTACAAGTGGCTCATCGAAGGCGACGGGCAGGTAAGAAAATAGGACTACTGGCGGAAATCGGCGCCCGTGGGCGACTGGAAGACACGAAGGTCGAACTCGGGCACGATGGCCAGCAAGTGGTCGAAGACGTCGGCTTGAATCTGCTCGTAAGGTGCCCAATCAGTGGTGCGGGTAAAGAAGTAGAGTTCTACGGGAATGCCGTGGTCGGTGGGTTGGAGGTGGCGCACCAGTATCGTCATCTCATCATTCACCGTGGGCAGGTTGTGCAGATAGGCATTGAGGTAGGCGCGGAAAACGCCCAGGTTGGTTTGGCGTCGGCCGTTGACCAGTACGCTATTATCGATCTGCTGCGCTTTATTGTAATCTTTTATAACCTTCTCTGTCTGGTCGATGTAGTCGGCCAGCAGTTTGATTTTGCGGTATTTGTCCAGCATCTCAGGTGTGCAGAAGCGCACGCTGTTCATGTCGATGTTGACCGAGCGCTTCACCCGTCGGCCGCCGCTCTCCTGCATGCCACGCCAGTTTTGGAACGAGTCGCTCACCAGCAGGTAGGGCGGAATGGTGGTGATGGTGTTGTCCCAGTTGCGCACCTTCACGGTGTTGAGTGTCACCTCTATCACGGTTCCGTCAGCACCGTACTTCGGCATGGCAATCCAGTCGCCCACCTTCAGCATGTCGTTGGCGGAGAGTTGTACGCCTGAAACCACGCCCATGATGGAGTCTTTGAAGACCAACATCAGGATGGCTGCCGAGGCGCCCAAGCCAGCCAGCAACGAAAGGGGCGACTTGCCGAGCAAGGTGGCGATAATCACGATGCCGCCAATAAACCAAAGCGCCACTTGTGCCGTCTGGAGCAGTCCCTTCAACGGGCGGTCGCGAAACTGCTCCTTTGAGTTATAGACGGTATAGATAGCCTTGAGCAGGGCGTTGATGAAGTTTAAGAAGGTGATGAGAATCAATACGTTGCATAGACGGCTAATCAAAAGTAACCCGAAGGATTCCACGCCAGCAAACGCCATAGGAATGGTGAGCGAGAGCACCAGCGGAGCCACCATACGGCTCAAGCGAATGAGTACGCTACGGTCGAACAGAATATCGTCCCACGTTACACGGGTGCGTTTCACCAAGGCGGATACGATGTGTAGCAAGATGAAGCGGCAAATAAAATCAACACCAAAAGCTATCAGGAGCAATAACGCAAAGAGGATAAACTGATCCAGTTGATCAGCTTTCGATGCGCTTAATCCACAGGCTATCAGCCAGCGATCAATGAGTTCAAACAGAGTCATAAGCATCAAATTTTGGGACAAATATAACAAACCTCGGCCAATTATGCAAGCGGATAAAAAGAAATCTCTCCGGACGGTCTGTGAGAACCTGCCGGAGAGATAGATTTCCAAAAGAGGCCTTTCTTAACCCTTGATGGCGTCGATATTACGTTGGATATCCTCGTCGGTCAAGGTGTAGTTCTGAAGGTCGCCAGCCAAGTACTTATCGTACGAAGCCATGTCAATCAGTCCGTGGCCTGAGAGGTTGAAGAGAATGACCTTCTCCTCGCCCGTCTCCTTACAGCGGTTGGCTTCGCGGATGGTGGCTGCGATGGCGTGGCAAGACTCTGGTGCGGGAATGATACCTTCAGCGCGGGCAAAGAGTATGCCAGCTTCAAACGACTCGAGTTGCTGAATATCAACGGCTTCCATCATCTTATCCTTCAAAAGTTGAGAGACAATCACACCTGCACCATGGTAGCGCAAGCCGCCTGCATGGATGTTAGCTGGAGCGAAGTTGTGGCCCAGAGTGTACATGGGCAACAGGGGTGTGTAGCCGGCTTCATCACCAAAGTCGTACATGAATTGGCCGCGTGTCAGTTTAGGGCATGAGGCGGGTTCGGCTGCAATGAAGCGGGTCTTCTTACCGTCGAGCAGGTTGTGGCGCATGAAGGGGAAGGCAATGCCGCCAAAGTTTGATCCGCCGCCGAAGCAGGCAATCACCATGTCGGGGTATTCGCCAGCCATGGCCATCTGCTTTTCGGCCTCCTGACCAATCACCGTCTGGTGCAGGGCTACGTGGTTCAGTACGGAGCCCAGAGTGTATTTACAGTTGGGCGTGGTGGTAGCCAGTTCGATAGCCTCGCTGATGGCCGTACCGAGCGAGCCTTGGTAGTTGGGGTGTACCGTTAAAATATCCTTACCTGCGCGGGTTGACATAGAGGGTGAGGGAGTGACTTGCGCGCCATAGGTCTGCATGATGCTACGGCGGTAGGGTTTCTGCTCGTAGCTAATCTTGACCTGATAAACCGCCGCTTCAAGGCCAAACAGACGGGCGGCGTAGGCCAACGAAGCACCCCATTGTCCGGCACCGGTCTCGGTAGTGACATTCGTTACACCCTCCTGCTTGCAGTAGTAGGCCTGCGGAATGGCGGAGTTGAGCTTGTGTGAACCCATGGGGCTGACACTCTCATTCTTGAAGTAGATGTGTGCCGGTGTGCCGAGCGCTTTCTCCAAACCATAGGCGCGCACCAGCGGCGTGCTGCGGGAGTATTTATACATTTCGCGCACTTCTTCTGGAATCTCAATCCAGGCGTCGGTCTGGTTCATTTCCTGGTGGCACAGCTCCTTGGCGAAGATGGGATAGAGGTCTTCGGCCTTCAACGGCTGCTTGGTGCCAGGATGAAGGGGAGGCATAGGTTTATTGACCATATCGGCCTGTATGTTATACCAGTAGTGTGGTATCTCCTCCTCAGGGAGGATAAATCTTTTTTTCTTGTCGCTCATGGCGTTCTTCTTCTTATTAATAGGGTAATATGATTATGTTTTTTCAAAAATCGGCATCAAAGGTAAGTATAATAAGTGATATGGCAATAAATAGTATAGGAAATTTCGCTGTTTTGTGACAATTTTACAGAAATCAGCTATTTTACAGGAAGCTGCTGTTGAATGTAAAGGGGAGCAAATCTTCCACGCACGCCACTTCATAAATCACCTCCTCGCCACAGAGCAGGATGCGCATCGGGTGCTGGTGACGGCTTTGCACCTCGAGCATCACCTGGCGGCAGGCGCCACAGGGCGGAATGGGCTGGTTGAGGAAGGCGCCATCGGTGCCACGGGCGGCTATGGCAAGGGCTTCAACGGCCTGGTCGGGGTAACGTGAATTGGCGTAGAAGAGGGTGGTTCGCTCGGCACAGAGGCCCGAAGGGTAGGCGGCATTCTCTTGGTTGCTGCCACTAACCAACGTACCATCGGCCAAGCGGGCCGCTGCGCCAACTGAGAAGTGGGAGTAGGGGGCATAGCTGCGGTAAGTAGCCTGGCGGGCTGCGTTAATCAATTCCACATCAGCGGCTGACATCTCTTGGGGCACGTAGGTGCGATAACGAATCTGAAGCACTTTCTCTTGCATAATGGTCAAAGATTTCGGGTTAATCTGCCTACAAATATAGGCGTTCTTTGCCAGCGATACAAGAGATGGGGCCAAATTTTTCATTCTCAGTGTTAAATTATGGTTAATTACAGTACTATGTATTGCAAGGTATTTATATATCGCCTATATTTGTGCCATGCAAAGTATAAAAGCAATGCAAAGTAGTTAACAATGCAAAGTAGAAAGCGATGCATAGTAGTAAATAGACACCTTAATATATAAAGAGGAATTATGGATGTAAACAACGTAAAATCGCAGATGCGCAAAGGGATGCTGGAATATTGCATCACGCTGTTGCTGCACGAGGAGCCAGCTTACGCTTCGGACATTATCCAGAAACTGAAGGAGGCGAAGCTGATTATTGTAGAGGGAACGCTCTATCCGCTGCTGACTCGTTTGAAGAACGACGATTTGCTGCAGTATGAATGGGTGGAATCAACGCAAGGGCCACCACGTAAGTACTACCGACTGACGCCAAAGGGGGAGGCCTTCCTTACCGAGCTCGACAATTCATGGCGCGAACTCAGCGATACGGTCAACCACCTGAAACGCCAGGCGTAACGAGACCCTAATCCAATTAGTCAAAAACTTCAATTCTATATTAGCAATGAAAAAGACATTAACTGTAAATTTGGGTGGTACGGTTTTCAATATTGATGACGATGCCTATCGCCTGCTCGACAACTACTTGTGTGATTTGAAGGCGCACTTCTCTACCGAGGAGGGAGCTGAAGAGATAGTGGACGACATTGAGCGTCGGGTTTCAGAACTGCTGGCCGAAAAGTTGGCTGCCGGACAGCAAGTGATTACGATTGCCGACGTGGAAGAGGTGATTTCTCGCATAGGAAATCCCGACGAGATGGATGGCAACAACGGCAACCAAAGTCAGAATGGGGCAGGCGGTTCCGCTGCTGGCACGACTGGTGCGGCAAATGGGCCCACGGGTTCTGCGTACACGGCTCAAGGTGGAAGCAGCCGCCAACGTCGCCTCTTCCGCAACCCTGATGATAAAATCCTGGGTGGCGTTATCAGCGGTATTGCGGCTTACCTCAACTGGGATGTCACGCTGCTGCGTCTGTTGCTGCTTGTCATTCTGATTTGTGGTTGGGGTACGCTGGTTCCTGTTTATATCATCTGCTGGATTCTGATTCCTGAAGCGCGCACGGCGGCTGAAAAGCTGAGTATGCGTGGCGAAGAGGTCACGGTGGAGAATATTGGTAAGACCGTGACTGACGGCTTTACCAAGATGGCTGATGGCGTGAATAAATACATGAACTCCGACAAATCGCGCACAGCCGTTCAGAAGTTTTTCGATACGTTAGTTGCCATCTGCGGTTGGGTTCTCAAGGTGCTGCTGGTGATCTTCGTCGTGGTTTTCTCGCCTGTACTGCTTGTGATGGCGATTGTTCTGGTGGCTTTGCTGATTGCTATGGTGGCTGCCGCTATTGGTGGAGGTGCTGCTTTGGTTTCACTCTTCCCCGCCTTCACTTGGGCCGCTTCGATGTCGCCGCTGCCTATCCTGGTGATGTACATCTCGGCTACGTTGCTGATTACGATTCCGCTCTTCTCACTCATCTGGATTCTCTGGAGTCAGCTGAGCAAAAATGGCAAGTCGATGAACAAGGGCTTGAAGTGGACGTTGCTCATCCTCTGGATTGTAAGCGCCGCTTGCTTTGGCATCACCTTTACTAAGAATGATTACCAGATGCCTCCGTTCCATTGCGACAAGAGCCTCTTCATTGAGGCTGAAGAGGAGGGTTTGGATGAACCTGCCCACTTTCTGCACGGGTTGCTTCAGGATAAGAAGTCGTTAACTGAAGAGGACATGCAGACCATCGACGAAGCCAGAAAGGAGCTTGAAGAGGTACAGAGCGATATGGCCAAGGAGTTGCAAGAGCTGAAAGAGCAGGGTGAACCCGAAGGTGAACCGGAGAAGTTTGCCCGCAAGATGCAAGAATCGGCCATCAAAGTGGTGCAAGCTACAATCGGTAAAACGCTTGAAGAGCTTCATCCCGATTCTATAGCGAAGTTAAAAGCAAAGTCTGATTCTCTGAAGAACTAAGGGTAGCCATATGATGCTCAGAAGTAGCAGAGAACTTATCCTTATTCTCTGAAGAGATATAAAAGAAACCCCCAGTCTCCCTACATGGAGAGGCTGGGGGCTTTTTTATACGGTATAACCCGTTACATTCTTTAGGGTATAACCCGTTTCCTTAATCACACTTGCGCAGAACCATGGCGGTGCGAGCGGGGATGTAGAGCTTCAGCCAGCCCTTCTTATCCTTGGCGTACAAGGCGTCGTGATTGGTGAAGTGCTTGATGGTATCGTCGGTCAGGCCGTTGCCACCGAAGGCGGGATTGTCGGTGTTGAGTACCACTTCGTAGCTGCCTTCAGGCACCAAGAAGCCGTAGTCGGTGAACGAACGGTTGGGGCTGAAGTTGTAAACGAAGAGTAAATCCTTGCGTGTATAGGCCAAAACCTGGTCGCCATCGTTGTGCCAAATCTCCTGAACAGGCGTTTTAATCAGATGCTTCTGACTCTTGATGGTCTCAATCATCGCTTGGTCAAAATCGCCTAAGAAGTGGTAGCACAGGTTTTTATTGTCAACCAAATCCCATTGGCGACGGGCGTATTTGCAGCTCCATCCGTTGCCTTCGCGGGGGAAGTCAATCCATTCCGGATGGCCAAATTCATTACCCATAAAGTTAAGGTAACCGCCGTTGATGGTCGATGCGGTGAGCAGGCGAATCATCTTGTGGAGCGCGATACCGCGGTGAACGGTATAGTTCTCGTCGCCCTTCTGGAAGTGCCAATACATGTCGGCGTCAATCAGGCGGAAGATGATGGTCTTGTCGCCCACTAATGCCTGGTCGTGGCTCTCGCAGTAAGAGATGGTCTTCTCATCCTTGCGTCGGTTGGTCACCTCCCAGAACATGCTCGAGGGTTTCCAATCTTCGTCGAGGCGCTCCTTGATGGTCTTAATCCAGTAGTCGGGGATGTTCATGGCCATGCGGTAGTCAAAGCCGTAACCGCCATCTTCAAACTTGGCAGCCAAGCCCGGCATACCAGACACCTCTTCGGCAATGGTGATAGCCTTGGGGTTAACCTGATGAATCACGCGGTTAGCCAGGGTGAGGTAGCAGATGGCGTTATCGTCCTGATGGCCGTTGAAGTAGTCGCCGTAGCCGCAGAAGGCTTCGCCAAGACCGTGGCTGTAGTAGAGCATGGAGGTGACGCCGTCGAAGCGGAAGCCGTCGAAGTGGAACTCCTCCATCCAGTACTTGCAGTTACTGAGCAGGAAGTGGAGCACCTCGTTCTTGCCGTAGTCAAAGCAGAGCGAATCCCATGCCGGGTGTTCGCGACGTCCGCCGCCATAGAAGTATTGGCAGGGGTCGCCAGCCAGATTGCCCAAGCCCTCCAGCTCGTTTTTCACGGCGTGCGAGTGGACAATATCCATGATGACGGCGATGCCCATCTGGTGAGCGGTGTCAATCAACTCCTTCAACTCTTCAGGCGTACCGAAGCGTGATGAGGGGGCAAAGAAACTGGATACGTGGTAGCCGAAGCTGCCGTAATAAGGGTGCTCCTGGATGGCCATAATCTGGATGCAGTTGTACCCATCCTTGGCTACGCGGGGCAGTACGTTTTCACGGAATTCGTTGTAGGTGCCCACCTTCTCCTCTTTCTGACCCATACCAATGTGGCACTCGTAGATCAGCAGCGGATCAGTCGTGGCTTTGAATGTGCGTTTTTTCCACTTGTATTCCTTCTCAGGCGCCCAAACCTGTGCGCTGAAAATCTTGGTGTTCTCATCTTGAACTACGCGGTTGGCCCATGCGGGGATGCGTTCGCCTTCGCCGCCGTTCCAATGCACCTTCAGTTTGAAGAGGTCGCCATGCTTCATCGCCTTCTCCGGCAGTTGGATTTCCCATACGCCATTCTTCTTCTGCTTCATGGCATATTTCTTATCCTCTTTCCAGCCGTTGAAGTCGCCGATGAGGTAGATTTCCGTGGCGTTAGGCGCCCATTCGCGCAGCACCCAGCCCTTCTGCGTGCGGTGCAGGCCGAAGAAGAGGTGGCCCGTAGCGAAATCGGCCAAGGTCTGCTTGCCGTTGTTGGTCAGCTCATTCTCTTTGGCAATGGCAAATTGGTGGCGACCGTTAATGGCCTCCTCAAAGGGTTCGAGCCAAGGGTCATTCTTTACCAGGTTCAATCTATCTTTCTTAACCGTTTGCTTCTTCTTTTCCATATTGTCAGTCAGTTTAAGAGTTTGTCAATTGAGTGAGTTTTACGCCTTGACCTTCACTTTGAAGATGGCTTTTTTCACACCCGTAGGGGTTACGCCGGGCGCATGTCCATCCTCGGGGAAGAAGATGGCAAACATTCCGGGCTTTACGTCAATGTAGCTCTCAGCCAGACCCTCATAGAAGAGGATATCTTTCGCTTCGTTGTACGCTGCATCCTGAGGTTGGCAATCCACCGTGGGGGTATAACCCATCACCTCTACACCAGAGAGGGGAATCTGGATGTCGATGTAGTCGCGGTGTGCTTCCAGCTTGGCGTCGGCCTTGGTTTTTGGTTTGGTCTCAGCCATGTTCAGACGCACCTCGTCGCCTTGAATCGAGATTTTTCCTACCTCCAGCTGGTTGAGGTCGTGTGCCTTCAGATAGTCAGCTACCACAGCGAACAGGGGGTTGAGCGAGACGTAGTGCTCGAAATTTTCCAATTTGTCTATTACCATAGGTCTATCGTTTTAGAGTGTAATTTTTAAAATTTTACCGCTCCATGCTCCCACTTTGACGTCGGTGGCTTTGTAGGGTAGGAGTGAGAGGGTCTCCTTCTCTCCGGTCAGCAAATCGACCGCCTCGCATTGATCCACCTGGGGCAGTTGCAAGAAGTCGAAGGCGTGTGCGGGCAGATTGACCGCCACATCCACACCGATGCTGTCGAAGTTGACCACGATGAGCAGCAACTCCTTCTCGTAATGGCGGAGGAAGGCGTACTGGCGGTGCTCGTTGAAGCGCCAGCCGTTGAGGTTGGCGTAGGTGAGGTCGAAACTCTCGCCGCAGGCAATGGCCTTCTCGCTGTTGCAGAGGGTGAGGATGCGCTGGTAGATGGCGTAGAGGTGACGCTGGTCATCATTAAGCATCTTGCCGTCAAACTTGCCACCGTTGCGCCAGTGGCGGATGCTCTCTACGCTCCAGTAGTCGAAGATGGTGGTACGTCCGTCGCGTCCGCTGTAGCCCTCGCTGTCCATGCCCTGCTCACCAAACTCCTGTCCGAAGTAAATCATCATGGGGTTGGTGTTGAGGCAAGCTGAAACGATGAGGGCTGGAATGGCCTTCATGGGGTTACCGGCGAAGTAAGAGGAGGCGATGCGTTGCTCGTCGTGGTTCTCCAGGAAGTTGAGCATCTGGCGCTCCTTGCCGCCCAAGCTCTGCCAGCTCTGGCTGATGCGAGTGGCCGAGGCGTTGTCGCAGGTTACCGCCTTGAGCGTATCATAGAGGCCCACCTTGTCGTAGAGGTAGTCGAACTTGCCGCGTACCAGGTAGTTATGGTACTCATGCGGGTTATAGACCTCGGCGATGAAGAGCAGGTTGGGGTGTTTGGCCTTGACCTGTGGGATGGCCCACTCCCAGAACTCTACGGGTACCATTTCAGCCATGTCGCAGCGCAAGCCGTCGATGCCTTTGCCAGCCCAAAAGAGCATGATGTCGAGCATCTTGAACCAGGTGTCGGGCACGGGGAAGAAGTGGCAGCTGCCGCCGTTGGCGTAATCTACGCCGTAGTTCAGTTTGATGGTCTCATACCAGTCGTTGATGCAGGGATAGGCGTCGAAGCGGTTATTGCCCGTAGCCTTGGCGGGCGACTCGTGGTAAGGTTCAGCGGCGCCCGCCTGCATGTCAAACTGGCCGCGCAGCTCAGTTTGCGGGATGTAGTAGAAGTTGTTGTAGGGGCTGAAGGGCTGGTTGACGTCATCATTAGCGCCCAGTTGCACGGTGCCATCGGGCTGGCTGTCCGAGTGGTATTGGCGCGCTACATGGTTGGGGATGAAGTCGATAATCACCTTCAATCCGTTGCGGTGCGTGCGTTGAACCAGGTTTTCAAACTCCTTCATACGTCCCGGCACATCCTTGGCCAGGTCGGGATCTACATCGTAGTAATCCTTGATGGCGTAAGGCGAACCGGCCTTACCCTTCACGATGGCGGGATGGTCGGGCGAGATGTTATAGCGGCGGTAGTCGGTCTGGGTGGCATGCTCAATGATGCCGGTGTACCAGATGTGGGTTGCGCCGAGTCGCTTGATTTCAGTGAGTGCCTTGCCTGTGAAGTCGGCCATCTTACCGCAGCCGTTCTCCTGCAACGTACCGTTAGGCACGCAGTAGTTGGTGTCGTTACCAAACAGGCGGGGCAGCACCTGATAAATGATTATCTTTTCGTTGCTATTTTCCATGCGGAGGGGCGTTAAGCAATGCCGTGAGCTACGGCGTCCTTATTAATCTTCTTAATCAGACCTTGCAGTACGGCACCGGGACCGCATTCGGTGAAGTCGGTTGCACCGTCGGCAATCATGTTCTCTACCGTCTGCGTCCAGCGTACTGAGGCGGTGAGCTGGGCTACCAGGTTCTGCTTGATTTCAGTCGCATCGGTATGAGGCTTAGCATCTACGTTCTGGTAAACGGGGCATTTCGGCGTATGGAACTCTGTAGCCTGGATAGCGGCCTCCAGCTCCAACTTGGCGGGCTCCATCAGCGGCGAGTGGAATGCGCCGCCCACCTTCAGGGGCAAAGCACGCTTAGCGCCGGCGGCCTTCATCAGTTCGCAAGCCTTGTTGATACCCTCGATAGAACCAGAAATGACAATCTGGCCCGGGCAGTTGTAGTTAGCCGCTACGCAGACATCGCCTTCAGCGGCCACCTGTGCACAGATTTCTTCCACCTTGGCGTCGGGCAGGGCGATGATAGCCGCCATGGTTGAGGGCTGCATCTCGCACGCCTTCTGCATGGCCATAGCGCGGGCATAGACCAGCTTCAAGCCATCTTCGAAGCTCAAGGCGCCTGCGGCCACCAGGGCAGAGAACTCGCCCAGCGAGTGACCGGCCGTCATTTCGGGCTGGAAGGCGTCGCCCATGCAGAGGGCGGAGATGACCGAGTGCAGGAAGACGGCAGGCTGAGTCACCTTGGTCTGACGCAGGTCTTCGTCAGTGCCGTTAAACATGATGTCCGTGATGCGGAAACCTAAGATATCGTTAGCTTTTTCAAACAGTTCTTTTGCGAGGGGTGAGTTATCATACAAATCCTTACCCATTCCTGAAAATTGGGCTCCTTGGCCCGGAAAAACAAATGCTTTCATTCTTTTACTTCTTTAAAAAAAACAGTTAATCTATCTATTTCGGTGCAAAGATATTGATTTTTCTTGAAAGTCGCCAAAGAAGCGGCTCTTTTTTATATTATATAATAGGTATAACGTTTGCTCCCGTTCAGTTGATTCATATTGTATAATATACGAAAAGAGGTTAAAATCATATTGTAAAATGTACATTAACTATAATATTGAAAAATAATGTTTTAGAACGATGTGTTTTTTCTATTTTATTATTGCATAATTGGAGAAAGTGCGTATATTTGCACCCGAATTAAACGAAATACCTCATGGAAAGCAAAAAACTTCAACCATTGGCCAATAACCACATTTCTGTGGATTGTGTGGTGATGGGCTTCGACGGCGAGCGGCTTCGGGTGCTGCTGGTGCGTAGGGTAGGCGAGGAGCAGGGCCAGGCGTTCAGCGACATGAAGCTGCCCGGCAGCCTGATTTACATGGACGAAGACCTGGACGAGGCGGCTCGCCGCGTACTGGGAGAACTGACCGGCTTGAAGAGCATTGACCTGATGCAGTTCAAGGCCTACGGTTCGAAAAACCGCACCAGCGACCCCAAGGATGTGCATTGGCTGGAGCGCGCCATGCAGATGCATGTAGAGCGTATCGTCACCATTGCCTACTTAGCCCTGGTCAAGATAGACCGCAAACTCTCGGTCGGTTTGGATGATTACCAGGCTTGCTGGGTACCTGTGACAGAGGTTCCCCAATTGGCTTTCGACCATAACCTGATTGTAGGCGATGCGCTGGAGTATGTAGCGCGCGTCTGCCAGAGCAACCCCTCACGCCTCTTCGACCTGCTGCCCCGTAAGTTTACGGCGGCCCAGCTGCGAAACCTCTTCGAGGTGGTCTATGGCAAACCCATCGATGTGCGCAACTTCCATAAACGGCTGGCTCAGATGCCCTACGTGGTGCCCTTGGAGGAGTATGAACAGGGCGTGGCTCACCGGGCGGCGCGTTACTACCGTTTCGACCGGAAGCGGCTCTGAATGAAACGAATAGAAAACAATAAAACAAATAGATAAGATGTATTTATTAGGTTACGACATTGGTAGCTCGTCGGTCAAGGCGAGTTTGGTAGAGGCCCAGACTGGGCAGTGTGTAGCTTCCGCTTTCTATCCCAAGACAGAGGCGGAGATTAAGGCCGTCAAGCCGGGATGGGCGGAGCAAGAGCCCGATATGTGGTGGCAGAACCTGAAGTTAGCTACCCAGGATGTGCTGGCCGCATCGGGTGTTGAGGCCGCTGACATCAAGGCCATCGGCATCTCCTATCAGATGCACGGCTTGGTCTGCGTGGATAAGGCGCAGAAGGTATTGCGCCCCGCCATCATCTGGTGCGATTCACGCGCCGTACCCTATGGCGACAAGGCCTTTCATACCTTAGGTGAGGCCCATTGCCTGAGCCATCTGCTCAACTCGCCCGGCAACTTCACCGCCTCAAAGTTAGCTTGGGTCAAGGAGAACGAGCCCGAACTCTTCGCCCAGATTGACAAAATCATGCTGCCTGGCGACTACATCGCCATGCGCTTGAGCGGTACCTGTTGCACCACCGTCTCCGGCCTCTCCGAGGGGATGCTTTGGGACTTCCAGGAGGGGTGCGTGGCGCAATGGCTGCTCGATTACTTCGGCTTCCCCTCAAGCGTGATTCCGCCGATTGTGCCCACCTTCAGCGAGCAGGGCCGTGTCTCTGCCGCCGCCGCTGCTGAGTTGGGGCTGGCTGAGGGCACACCCATCACCTACCGCGCCGGAGACCAACCCAACAATGCCCTGTCGCTCAACGTCTTCAATCCCGGTGAAATTGCCTCGACTGCCGGCACATCGGGTGTGGTGTATGGCGTCAACGGCACCATCAACTACGACTCCCAATCGCGCGTCAACACCTTTGCCCACGTCAACCATACGTCCAGTCAGACCCGTCTGGGTGTGCTGCTCTGCATCAACGGCACCGGCATCCTCAACTCCTGGATGAAGCGCAATGTCGCCCCCGAAGGCATCTCCTACGAAGAGATGAACCGCCTGGCCGCCCAGGCCCCCATCGGTGCGGAGGGGGTCAGCATCCTGCCCTTTGGCAACGGTGCCGAGCGCATGCTGCAAAACCAGGAGCGCGGCTGCTCCATCCATGGCATCAGCTTCAACCGCCACAGCCAGGCCCACCTGCTGCGCGCCGCCCAAGAGGGCATCGTCTTCTCCTTCAAGTACGGCATCGAGATTATGGAGCAGATGGGCATCCCCGTGCAGAAGATTCATGCCGGACGGGCCAATATGTTCCTCAGCCCCATCTTCCGCCAGACCTTAGCGGGCGTTACCGGAGCCACCATCGAGCTCTATGACACCGACGGATCGGTCGGCGCAGCCAAAGGAGCCGGTATGGGAGCGGGCATCTACGCGTCGCACCACGAGGCCTTCGCCACCCTCCGCCGCCTTGAAATTATTGAACCCAAAGCCGAGGATGCAGCCGCCTATCAAGCCGCTTACCAACGCTGGAAATCCTATATTTAACCGTTCTAATTATCGAACAGTATAATTTAAAGTAAACAATTAAAATATTATAAACAAACATTTAAAAATCAAACTATTATGGCACAGAAAGAGTACTTTCCTGGTATAGGAAAAATTCAATTCGAAGGTAAAGAGAGTAAGAACCCCATGGCATTTCGATATTACGATGCCAACAAGGTGATTATGGGTAAGAAAATGAGTGAATGGCTGAAGTTCGCCATGGCTTGGTGGCACACCCTCTGCGCTGAAGGTGGCGACCAGTTTGGTGGCGGTACGAAGAAGTTCCCCTGGGTGGGCAATCCCGACAAGGTAGCTGCCGCCAAGGAGAAGATGGATGCCGGCTTTGAGTTCATGCAGAAGATGGGCATTGAGTACTTCTGCTTCCACGACATCGACCTCTG
>CAMAMO010000033.1 GCA_945836915.1 uncultured Mediterranea sp. | reverse complement strand
CTATTGCCTTGGCTTGTGTCTTTGTTGCCAACTCGTTAATTGTACTGAGGAACAGAAGAAACAGACGTTCATAATTTGCTTTAATATAAATAGCGCGTTTGAATGGAACAATGGATTGCATGTTGCGGACTTGACTGCAAGAGTTGCGAAGCCCGTTTGGCCACAGTGAATAATGATGAGGCTTTGAGAGTGAAAGTTGCCAAGGAGTGGGGCGAAATGAACCAGATGGAGTTTAAGCCCGAATGGATTAACTGCGAGGGTTGCCGTATGGATGGTTGCAAAACCTATTATTGCAGTGACCTCTGCAAAATTCGTCTTTGCGTTAAACAGAAGGGGTATGATACTTGTGGTGACTGTGCAAAAATGAAGGCCTGTGCTATTTTGGGCGAATTGGGACAACATACACCTGAGGTGTATGAACGCCTGAAAGGTTAAATCAATGTTAATTTCTTAAAACTGCTTGACTCGTCCCTTAGGGAATGGTCTAAATTTGTACTCGCTTAAGTAAAAGTCGTACGACAATGAGTTACAAAACAAAATTAAAAATCGGAGCATTCTCGCAGTTGATGCAGGTCAGTGTGAAGACTTTGCGCTTTTATGAGCAAAAGGGCCTTCTTCAACCTCATGAAGTGGACGAGTGGACGGGGTACAGGTTTTATAGTGTGGACCAGATGCAGAAGTTAAATGCCATACGTGAATTCAGACGGCTGGGCTTCTCGCTGGATGAAATCAAAGAGCTGTACGATGACAACCTTCATGAACCGAGTATTGAGCAGTTGAATCAGAAGATTGACGATGCAGAAAGAGATTTGAAGGAGTTAATAACCCGTCGTAATCTGTTATTAGACAAACGGAATGCTCGTAAAGAAATGAACATCATGGAGAAATTTTCTATTCAATCTTTGCCCGAGATTATTGTGGCAAGCCATCGCGAAGTCATTCCAAGCTATGCGGCATTAGGCCCTCTCTGTTATGAAAAAATTGGTCCAGAAATGCATAGACTAGGTTGCAAATGTACGTTACCAGGATACTGCTTCACCGTTGAGCATGGTAAGGAGTGGGTTCCTGTTGATATTGACATTGAGTATTGTGAGCAGGTCGAAGAGATGGGTACAGACTCTGAAATTATTCAGTTTAAACGATTACCTGCCATACCCAAGGCGTTTTGCATGAAGCATGTAGGACCTTATGAGCGTTTTTATGAATCGTTTACAGAGGCCTTTCGTTATATGGAGGAGAATGGGTTGACTTTGGCTGGTCAGCCACGTACTTCCTATATTGATGGTATCTGGAATCAAGAGGACCCAGAGAAGTGGGTCTCAGTCATTCAAATACCTATTCTTTGACCGATATGGTTGTCTATCCATGATAGGTTAAGAGTCTATTATTAATAAGAGCGTCTGATATATCCCTACTAAGGTAAATCAGACGCTCTTTTCATATACAATCTACTTATTTGTAGAGCCCTTCGCGTGAGAGTTGATGTTTTAAGTTGGCTATGCCAAGAGCGACTACTGCAGTGACGATGGCTGTATGTTCTTGGTATTCGGGTATCTGCTTGTTATAAATGTCGCGTTCTGTGTGCCAGATTTCGTCATAGCTGAAATGGTAGCCTTTGACATCTTTCTCTGAAAAGCTCAGTGTAGGCACTCCTTTCATGGCAAAGACACTGGCATCTGTACCACCCATTTGTGTGGGCTTACGGCGTGGCTGTGCGATTTCTACTTTGAATGGTATCTCAGGATTGAGCGTCTCAAGCGGTTTGCATACGGCTTTGAAATCGTCGTACATGGCTTGAGGCACACGGATGCCCACAGCTGGGGTCGGACCACCATCCCGATTAAAGAGGTTGGATATTTTGTCCAGCTTTTTGGCATGACTTTTGGCAAAGGCCTGTGCTCCCAGTAGGCCAAATTCTTCGCCTGCAAAAGCTACAAAGAGGATCGTGCGAAGAGGCTTTGCTCCACTGTGGGCTATCAGACGAGCCGCTTCCATCATGGGACCGATACCTGTACCACAGTCAACGGCTCCAGTAGCTATATCATAAGAATCCAAGTGTCCACTGACTATGACATATTCATCGGGGTATTTACTCCCCTTGATTGAGGCTACGACGTTATGGTATTTTACTGGACCTAGTTTGAAATAGTTTCTGATATCAAACTCCAACCAAAAATCACGGCGCTCCTTTGCCATTCTGTAGATTAAATCATACTGCTGTTCGTCAAGTTTGATGTCAGCGACCTCAGAGACGGTGTAAAAGCTGCAATCTTTTTCGGCAAGCCATTTTCGATCGTAGAGGGCGCGGATAGGAACAGCAGCACGCTGGATAAAGCCCAACACACCCGCCTCAACCATCTCCTTGTAGAAGAGTGCTGGATATTCTTTGAGTGGCTGCGGCTTATACTCGATACCCTTTTCCCATGAGAGACGACGTAAGGAGTCGTTTGTTACGGTAATCAGACGGTTCTGCGCTTTCATATCGTTACGAATAGAGTCGTCTTTAGCAGTGTGTCCTATGGGCCAACCGCTGTTTTGACCGCTTACCAATACCCAAGCGTTTTTTAATTTATGTCTCATACGGTTGAATTCTTCTTCTGTTTTGGGCTCTATGAGCACATGTCCGCGCTGGATACCTTTGGTGCCTGAGGTGTATGAGGGTGTTCCAAAATGGAGAGTCATGGGGGCTTCACCGCCAATCATTCTGCCCCACCAACCTCCACGGTTAAAGCCAACAGGGAGTTCGCCAGCCTCTTCTAAGTGGGCCTCAACGCCCCATTGTTTGTATTGGTCAAGCATCCACTGGGCGGCATTATCATAGGCGTCAGAACCGATCGGCCTACCGCCGAAGCGGTTGGTTAAGACATCAATATGTTGCATCACGAGGTTATGTTTCTGACCTTCTGAGATAATACGTTTGACGGCCTCTGTTTGAGAAAAGGCTGCCAGCGAATAGAGTATGAATACGCTGAAATAGATAAGCGTTCGAACAGAATTTTTCATGGTGGTTAAAACTAATTATAGTAAGGTTTTTATTAAAGGGGTATGATAATCTGATCACGTACGATGGATGCCTCTTTGAAGGCACCTGAGGCGCGAATGCGGCGCATCACGGCGTCTGCCTCTTCAATGCTGCGGTAATCGCCTACACGACATAGCCAACGAGGAGGGGCAAAGGTGGCATAGACCGTAAGCTCAGGAAAGAGTTCCTTGACGCTTTGGGCATGTTTTTGGGCTTGCTGCTTGGCGGCACGTGTATTATTGCCTGCATAGATTTGTACGCGGTAGCCTGTGGTCTTTAGAATACGTTGTTGACCATCTGCTGACGTGGAAATCAAGGCATTATTGGAGGTCGTGCCAATAAGTGCGGCAATACGCTCATCTTGGTGAATGGTAACCTTTCCTTCTCCTGCTACCTCTGTCTGCAGACTTTGCAGTATGGTGGTCTGTGCCATGAGGCAGGGGGATAAGCAAAGCGTGAGAAGCGCAAAGAACCAAATTCTTTTCATTGTGCTATTAATGACTGTCATCGTGTGGTCGTTAGGGAGTGAGAGTAAATAGGGAACAAGTGGGAGATTGTAAGCCGAAAAAAAACTTCATGGCCCACCTGTTCCCTTGTTATCAGTGAATCATCTGAGATGAATCAATTATTTGAAAGCATCGATGATACCCTTGAAGTCTGCTACCTTCAAAGCGGCACCGCCAATCAAACCGCCATCAACGTCGGGATTAGCGAAAAGTTCTTTGGCGTTTGAAGGCTTGCAGCTACCGCCATAGAGGATAGAGCAGTTATCAGCTACTTCCTGACCATACTTTTCTGCTACAGCTGAGCGGATGAAGGCGTGAATTTCCTGAGCCTGAGCGGGTGTAGCGGTTTTGCCAGTACCAATGGCCCATACGGGCTCGTAGGCCAGGATAATCTTGCTGAAGTCTTCTGCAGAAAGTGAGAATACAGAAGCCAACTGAGCAGCTACAACTTCGTTCTGTTTGCCTGCTTCTCTCTCTTCCAATACTTCGCCAATGCAGAAAATAGGAGTCAGACCATTAGCCAAAGCCAATTTTACTTTTTCGTCGAGGATTTCAACGGTTTCGTGGTAGTAGGCACGACGCTCTGAGTGCCCCAGAATAACATACTTTGCGCCAGTAGAAGCTACCATAGCGGCTGATACTTCACCCGTGTAAGCGCCAGATACTTTGTCAGCGCAGTTTTCGGCACCAACGCCGATTACTTCTGAATCAACGATAGGAGTTACAGAAGCCAAGTGGATGAAGGGGGTGCAGATGATTACATCACAGTTGGGCTTATCAGCAGCCAGTGCCTCGTTCAACTCTTTTGCTAACTCAATACCCTCTTGAAGGGTCTTGTTCATTTTCCAGTTTCCTGCAACAATGTTCTTTCTCATTTCATTTAATAATTAAAGGGTTAATAACTTTTATATAGTTGTCTTTGTCTTTTTCTTACTTCGACTCAGCCAAAGGTTGTCTATGCCAATGGTCCCCAATAGAGGGATTACAAACCAAAGGAGAACATAGCCCAGGGTCTTCATATCGTTTCTTTCCTCTATCTCACCCAATGGGATGTTTTCTAAACGGTCAGTGAGGACATATTCGTCGGGTAGCTCTGCTTGGCTCCATTTGTTGTAGATGGTTCCCTTTTTGAGCAGCATCAGTCCTGGATTGGAGCGTATCATGGTTTTCATTGTGATATCATCCATGCTGTAGAAGGGGTATTCTCCTCCAGTTCGTTCGTTCCAAATATTCACCTCTTCTTGAGGTGAAGCGGTAAGGGCGATAAAACCGTATCCATACTCCAGCGCATAGTCATAAATCTCATTGATTAGATCAATGTTGCTATCATCAGCATCTTCGATATGTGGTGCTACCAGTATGAAGGTGTAGTTAGGGTCCGCCAGTATGCTGTCAGTCAACTCCTCGCCATCACTCATCCGCTGGATGCTAAAGTCATGAATGGGCGGTTGGTAGCCCTTCTCTTTCAGAAAGGAGCGCGTGGAGAGGTAGGTCCAAGTGGAGTCTGGGTAATCCTCTATAGTAAATTCACGCTGTTCACCATCCTTCTCCATCAGGAAACGGCTCTCCCAAACATCGCCTTTCTTCCCTTCTGGGATTTGCATACCTTCTGTAATGTTAACGCCGATGCGATAAGGGCGGAAATCAAGGATCGGTAAGTTGCGGAGGCAGTAAGCTGAAAGAACCAAGGCAAATAAGATTGTGTACATAGAGATAATCCAATCGGTCTTTGCGCTAACCATACTCTTCAGTTCGTTCCGTTTTTTGAAGGTCATGATAGCCATCGCTAAAAGTACCAGATTTTTTATGAAAGTTTCCATATTACCCAGCACCAAAGCATCACCAAAACAGCCACAGTCGCTGACAGGATTAGCTATGGCGATGTAGAGGGTGAGTGGTGTCATTACTGCCATCAGAGTCAGGGCTAATGCCGCTGCCGTTAGGCGGCTTATGCCAATCACCAGATAGACGCCTACGGCAAATTCTGTGGTGGCTAACGCAAAGGCAGCCATCATGATGATCCAGTCATAGAACAGACCTCCCATACCAAAAGCAGTTAAGTAATCTTCGAACTTGATAAAGGTGCCCATGGGATCAACCCCTTTTACAAAGCCCGAAAAAACAAATACTGCTCCAAGCAGGAAGCGACAGGCGTAGCAGCTTGTCATTAGGATTTGATGTCTGTCTATTTGTTTCAAAACCAATCTGTTTCAAATATTACTCTTCACCAAACTCAATCTTAATCAGTCCGAAGGCTGCGTAGTTAATCATGTCCATGTAATTGGCATCTACTCCTTCACTTACAAGTGTATGGCCTTGGAGTGATTCGATTTGCTTGGTACGATTAATCTTTTGTAGGATAAGATCGGTGTATGAACTTATCCTCATACTACGCCATGCCTCATCATAGTCATGATTTTTGGCCATCATCAGTTCAAATGCCTGTTTGGCATAATAGTCATAGAGAGCTATGGCCTCTTCATTGGTGATGTCCGCTTTGTCCACATAGCCTTTTGCTAACTGTATGAGGCCGATAAGGCCGTAATTGACGATAGCAATAAACTCTGAACGGATGCCCTCGTCAATGAGTGCCACTCCTTTGATTTCAATGCTACGTATGCGTTTGGCTTTAATAAGGAGCTGATCTGTGACTGATGAGGGACGCAAAATACGCCATGCAGGACCGTAATCATGCAATTTCTTGACATAAAGATCTCTACAAATCGAGATGACGTGCTCAAATTGTTGCTTGGTATCTTTCATTATTACTATTCTAAATAGACGGCAAATGTACGCATAATTAAGGACATAAGAAAAGAGGACACTCTAAATTATATTAAAGTGTCCTCTATCAATGATTTTAATGTCGATTTTAAGAACAACGGAGTACCTGTCCAGGTCTGAGGACGGTGCGTTGTGTGATGTGGTTCAACTTGCAGAGTTGGGCCACTGTTGTACCTTGTCTTCGGGCAATACGTGCCAAAGTGTCGCCTTTCTTAACTTTATAGAAGAGTCCATCGCCTTTGGCCACCTGACCGGCTGTTTTGCCTTTGCCAGTTTTGCTCTTGGTAAAAGTATAGGTATCGGCCAATATGTCTTGTTTCTCAAAGTCAAACATGAACGCAGGATTCATTGGAATACCTAAAAAGCGCGTTTCAAAGTGCAGGTGTGAGCCTGTAGAACGACCCGTATTACCGCCTAATCCAATCACTTCTCCTGACTTGACTAATTGATTCTCTTCAACAAGTTGCTTGGAAAGGTGTCCATAGACTGTTTCTAATCCATTGTCGTGACGAATAACGATGTATTTACCATAGCCACGTCTGCCTTGATTTTTGACGATACGTATTTTCCCATCAAAAGCAGCGCGAATAGTATCACCTACATAGACTTTGATATCAAGTCCGTAGTGCATGCGGCGGCGGCGAGGACGATATCCAAAGATGTCGGTAATCTTGGTGTTGGTCGTCGGCATGGTGAAACCTGTTAAATCAAAAGTGAAACTTTCAGGAACAATAGCGTCCTTATAGGCTGACACCTGTTCGTTGGTCCAGTTAGGGTAGATATCTAATCCAGGGTAGAGAGACTGTTCTGCACGGATTTGCTTCTGTAAGGCGAGAGAATCTACACTCTTCAACTTTCTGTCAATTGGTGCCTGACGTGCTATTAAATCCTGTGCTGAGGCATTCACCCCAACCCATAGGATGGCGCTAAAGAGTAGTATGGTTTTCTTCAAATATTGTGTCATTGAGGTATCGTTCGCATTTAAATTTCCCCCAAAGGTAGTTATTATTCTCTTATAGTAGTGCACCTATTTAACTATATTTGTTGTTTGTCGAACTGAATATTGAATAATTCTGATGTAATCTAAAGATTAACAGTGTATTATGGAAAATATGTTTTACAACATAAAATACTAATGGTGTTAATTAAATTAACGATAGTTGTCATCCCTATTAGCTAATTGCTGACCAGTTGGTCATTCCTTTACGTAGGGCTTGTAGCTGTCGCCAAATTGGTGTATTGGTGGGGGAGGTGCCGTCGGGGTCACTCTCCATCAGGCGTTGGGCAGCTTCACGTGCCATTTGGATGATTTGCCCATCACGTGCCAAATTGGCTATTTTCAGGTCAAAGGCGGTTCCACTCTGTTGGGTTCCCTCCAAATCACCTGGGCCTCGGAATTTGAGATCGGCTTCGGCAATCTCAAAACCGTCGTTGGTACGCACCATGATATCAAGTCGTTTGCGCGTCTCTTCGGCCAGCTTTTGTTTGGTAACCAAAATACAGTAGCTTTGATCTGCCCCTCTACCTACACGTCCGCGCAGTTGATGGAGTTGCGATAAGCCAAATCGTTCAGCGTTTTCTACAACCATCACCGAGGCGTTGGGCACATTGACTCCCACCTCGATAACCGTTGTAGCCACCATGATTTGTGCTTCGCCTGTGACAAACAGTTGCATCTGCGCATCTTTTTCTGCCGCTTTCATTTTGCCATGAACTTTGCACACTTTATAGTTGGCAAAGGCTTCACAGATGTGGAGATACCCCTCTTCCAGGTTCTTTAAGTCAATCTTTTCACTTTCAGTAATCAGAGGATAGACAAAATAGACTTGTCGTCCTTCGGCCAATTGGCGATGAATGGAATGGAAGAGCGAGGCGCGTTGATTGTCGTATTGGTGGATGGTGGTGACTGGTTTACGTCCTGGAGGCAGTTGGTCTATGACCGATACGTCCAAGTCGCCATAGATGGTCATGGCTAAGGTGCGGGGAATGGGGGTGGCGGTCATCACCAGAATATGGGGCGGTTGCACATTCTTCTTCCAGAGTTTTGAGCGTTGCTCTACACCGAAACGGTGTTGCTCATCGATGACGACAAAACCCAGGGAGTGGAATTGCACCGTCTCTTCAATTACGGCATGGGTACCTATCAAAATCTGCACATCACCTGTCAGCAACCCCTGTAGAATAGATTCGCGCCGTTTCCCTTTGATAGAGCCAGTCAGTAATTCCACGCGCACATTCATGCCGAAGAGCAGGGATTGGATGGTGTCAAAGTGCTGGTTGGCCAGAATCTCAGTAGGAGCCATCAGGCAGGCTTGATAACCATTGTCTAACGCAATAAGCATGCTCATCAGAGCTACTAAAGTTTTTCCACTGCCAACATCTCCTTGAAGCAAACGGTTCATCTGTTTGCCTGTGCAGAGGTCGCGTCGTATCTCACGGATGACCCGCTTTTGGGCTTCGGTGAGGGCGAAAGGGAGGTTTTGGTGGTAGAAGGTGTTGAAGATGTCACCAATCTTATTGAAGAGATAACCGCGAAAGTGTATCTGCCGTTCACGCACGTAGCGGAGGATGTTGAGTTGCACGTAGAACAGCTCTTCAAACTTGAGCCGCAGTTCAGCCCGTTTCAGCCATTCTGTGTTTTGTGGAAAGTGGATGTGGCGTAAGGCGTCGGTCAGTGAAATGAGGTGGTTCTCTTCGATAATATCGGGAGTGAGTGTTTCGGGCAGAGGCTCAGTAATCTGATCCATTACCGCATGCATCATCTTCTCAATGGCGTTTGATTGCAGTCCCATCCGTTTCATCTTTTCGGTTGTGATGTAGAAGGGACGGAACCCAATAGTTGAAAGTCTTATCTCTTCTGCTGCCTCCATCTCAGGATGAGCCACCTGAATACGTTGGTTGAAGACCGTAGGGCGGCCGAAAACAATGTAGGGCTTAAAGAGCTTCAGACTTTTCTGTGCAAACTTTATTCCTTGAAACCAAACCAAATCCACCACTCCTGTGCCGTCACTGAAGTGAGCCACTAAACGTTTACCGCGTCCTTCGCCCATGGTTTCGGTGCTTAGTATCTGTCCTTTAATCTGGATAAAGGGCATATTAGCGTCTAATTCGTTGATGGCATAAATGCGACTTCGATCCACATATTTATAGGGGTAGTAGCTAAGTAAGTCGCGCAGGGAGTGGATGTCCAACTCCTTGCCTAAAGTTTCGGCCCTCATAGGTCCTACTCCCGTCAGGTATTTGATGTCACGCCTCTCCAGATCAAACATGGCTTTATCAGACTTAGGAATGGATGAAATTTCCTATCAAGGCTTCAGCCACTTTCATGTCGAACGGTGTGGTGATTTTGATGTTTTCCCTGCTACCTTCTACCAGTGCGACCTTTTCACCCATAGCTTCAACTACCGATGCGTCATCAGTGAAAGCCGTAGTATAGGGTTGTTCATAGGCTTGTTTCAGAAGAGAGGTCTTAAAGAGCTGAGGTGTCTGTACCAATTTATAGGTATTGCGATCTACGGTTTGGCTGCCGTCGGGGGTCAGTTGCCGTACCGTATCAACCACGTTGATGACTGGGATAACAGCTCTTTGAATCTCAACAGCCTGAAAGCAGCGGTCCAGCATGTTGCTATGAAGAAAGGGGCGTACTCCGTCATGAATAGCAACTACCCCTTGATTGGGTATGGCGCTGAGTCCGTTTTTGACGGAATGAAAGCGCGTCTCTCCGCCATCGACCAGTTTGTAGGGTAGGGTGAAATGGTGCTCCTCACACAGCTCTGCCCAAAGCGGTTGGTGACTGTGTGGGAGTACCAGTACCAGATGAATCGTTGCATCGTAACGGTAAAAGGCCTCCAGCGTATGCATCAGGATAGGCTTCCCTCCTATGCACAGAAACTGTTTAGGGCGTTCACTGCCCATGCGTAAGCCTTTCCCCCCTGCTACAATAACTGCATACCGTTCCATAGTTGTCAGCGACAAAATGTTGATTAATGGCTGTAACACATAGCCTCTTTCAGTTCCTTCTCTTTGGCTTCACCTATCAGATGCTTAACCAATGCGAAGGCGAAAGGCAGTGCGGCAGCAGGACCTTTACCTGTAATAATCTCACCGTCATGCTCAACAAGGGCACCTGTGCAATTTGCTCCTGTGAGGTATTTCTCAAAACCTGGGTAGCAAGTGGCTTTCTTCCCTTCAAGCAATCCCAACTGGCCCAATACCATTGGCGCTGCACAAATGGCTGCAAGCGTAACGCCGCGTTTAGCGGCATGTTGAAGGGCACGTTTCAAATCTTCGCACTCGCCTAAAGTCTGCGCTCCAGGCATACCGCCGGGTAACAGCAAGAGGGAGGCATCGTAGAAGTCGCAGTTTACGATGTTCTTGTCGCATAGCATCGGGATCTGATGGGCACCGCGAACAATCTCGTCATCGGTTACAGAAACCATGCAGACGTCCAAACCCGCACGACGTAAAATATCGACTGAGGCAAAGGCTTCTATTTCCTCAAAGCCATCTGCAAAAAATACATAGACCTTTTTCATATTCTTTTTCTTTTAGTTGACGAAATTCTTGTTTATTTTGATAATATCCTATTTCGTTGAATACTTTACTTCAGGTTGAAATAGTAAGTAATTGTTCCAGTCTGGTTGTTTGCTCCCTCCACGCTGTTGAAGCGTGCCTTTCGTGCGGCCTCTTCAGCAGCTCGGCGTAGCGAGGCATTAACTGTATTGGTCTCCTTATGGATGGAGGTCGAGATGACCTGTCCTGCTGGGTTGACTACAATGCTGACCACCACTTTCCCCTCGTCAGCCACATTGTAGGCTGGTTTGGGCAGTCCACCGGGACCTAACGAACGGCCTGACAGACTGAAACTGCCATAGCCACCTACACCCTGTGTCGCTCCATTAAGGCTATTGCCTGTGGGTGAACCTTGTTGGCCTTGCCCTGAGGTGTTACCTTGTCCGGTAGTGTTGCCTTGTCCACCCATCTGAGCCCCTTTACCAAAGGCTCCTGCCACCCTTTTACGGGCAGCTTCGGCGGCTTCACGCTCTTTGCGAGCTTTCTCTTCCGCCAGACGTTTCTGTTCAGCCTCTTCTGCTGCCCTCTTTCGGGCTGCCTCTTCAGCTGCTTTTCGTTTGGCTTCAGCCTCCAACTGGGCTGCTGTTGGTTTCGGCTTTTCCACCTTTTTAGGTTTTGCCTTGATTGGCGCACTCTCTTCTTCCTGAGTTATCAGAGGAGAATCCTTTGCGGCTGGTGGCTCTGGTGCAGGTGCGGTATCAACAGGAGGCGTATCTATGGCTTCAGGCAAATCTGAACTCTCCGCTGGCATCGCCTCTACAGGTACCAACTCTCCAGAACCGCCAGCGTCAGGTACATTGCCCAGCATCACGGGCATACCACCCTCTTCGGGCGGTTCAGGAATAGAGAATCCCGCCAGTAGCAAGCCGATAATGAGTAGCAGGTGGACCAGTATGGCCCCTGCCCAGCCCATCCATTTGGCTCTTTTCTTGATATTTATCTGTTTCTCGCTCATTTGCTTGGCGGCCTTGTGGCCAATACCATTTTAAATTTATTTTCGTTGGCAATGTTCAGTATGCTTACAATCTCTCTATAGGGGACAGATTCGTCAGCATAGAGTGCCACATACATCTCCGGTTCACGGGCAGCGCATTGCTGTAAGAAAGGGGTCAGCTCTTCCATTGAGATGGCTTGTTCCTTGTCATTACCAAAGGCTACATAGAGTTGCAGTTCTTTATTGATAATCACTCGGGTCAGTGGTTTAGCCGATGTCTGCTGTTTCCCCTGAGGGAGGAGCACCTTGATGGCATTGGGTGAGACCATGGTTGATGTGATCATAAAAAAGATGAGCAGCAGGAAGATGAGGTCGGTCATCGACGCCATACTGAAGGCCGGTGATATTTTCGCTCTACGTTTCAGCATTGTTGCATCTCCTTCCCTTCTTATTTATCTTGGCTCTCAATGAGCATATCCATAAAGGCCATGGTTTTGGCCTCCATTTTATTAACCACACCATCAATAAGAGTGACCAGATAGTTGTATGAAAACATGGCGATAATGCCCACCAACAGGCCACCCACTGTCGTAATCATAGCCTCGTAGATGCCTCCTGAAAGGGTGGTAATGTCTATGTTATTACCTGCATTGGCCATGTTCCAGAAAGCACGTACCATACCGATAACGGTGCCAAGGAAGCCAATCATCGGAGCGCCGCTCGAGATAGTGGCCATGATGGTGAGGCCTTTTTCCAGTTTCGCCACCTCCATATTACCCACGTTCTCCAGGGCCGCTTGCACATCCTCTACCGGTTTATCCAGACGGCTGATACCCTTTTCAATCATTCGTGCCGAGGGCGTTTGAACCCCACGGCAGTAGCCAATGGCCGCTTTGCGTTCACCGCTGGCAATGTAGTCCTTGATACGTTCCATAAAGAGAGGATCCTCCTTACCCGCTTTGCGAATAACGTAGTTGCGTTCAAAAAGAATGTAGAAGCAGACTACTGACATCAGAGCCAGCACTACCATAATCCATCCGCCTTTTGAGGCCATCTCCAGCAGATTCATTTCCTGGGCAGGTGCAGATTCCGGGGTGAGGACAGGTAGCTCTTCTGCGGCAGTAGCTACAGTGGCTGCTGCTGTTTGAAGCAGGGTGCCAAGGTTATTGATCAAATAAAACATATTTCCTTATTATAATAATTCATTATTAGTTGTTACAGTTGTTACTTTAAGCAGGCTTTGTAGGCCTCTATCGTCTTCTCCAGTCCCAAGTAGAGGGCGTCGCTAATCAAGGCATGACCGATGGAAACCTCATCAACCCAAGGAATCTGTAGGTGGAAATAGGTTAGATTCTCCAAACTGAGGTCATGTCCAGCATTGAGACCCAGTCCTAATTTCCGAGCCTCTTTGGCTGCTTCGATGAAAGGTGCAATGGCCTCTTCGCGGTTCTTGGCGTAATTGGAGGCGTATGGCTCGGTATAGAGCTCTACGCGGTCAGCTCCAGCTTTGGCCGCATAGGTTACCATCTCTGGGTCAGCTGCTACAAATATCGAAGTGCGGATGCCAGCCTTTTTGAATAGGTCAACCACTTCACAGAGGAATTTTTGGTTCGCCTTCGTATCCCATCCGGCATTTGAGGTTATCTGGGTCGGACTATCTGGTACCAGGGTTACTTGATGAGGTTTCACTTTGGTGACCAAGTCGATAAATTCAGGCGCTGGGTATCCTTCGATATTAAACTCCGTACTCAGCAGGGGGCGTAAGTCATAGACGTCAGCCCGTCGGATGTGGCGTTCATCGGGCCTTGGATGAACTGTAATTCCTTCAGCACCAAACTTCTCACAGTCTAAAGCAACCTTCACTACATTGGGAACATTGCCTCCACGCGCATTGCGCAAGGTGGCTACCTTATTAATATTAACGCTTAATCTTGTCATGATGTTCTTTATCTCAATCTCACTATTTGCGGCAAAAATACAAATAATCGCAATAAGTTGATTGATTTCTGAGAAAAATAACTCATCTTTGCATTGAAAAAAGAAGTGTAAGCCTATGAAATTTGTCCTATTCGGTAATATCTATCAAGCCAAAAAGTCACAATATGTGCTCCATTTATGCCATTTACTCGAGCGTCGTGGTGTTGAGATTGGCATGACTTCCGACTTTTATCGCTTTCTGTCAGAAGAGCTCCATCTGAAGCTCCCCGCTATTACGGTTGTTGATGATGATAACATTGAGGCCGATTTGGCCATCAGTCTGGGGGGGGATGGCACCTTCTTGAAAGCTGCGTCGCTGGTAGGTAGCCAGCAGATTCCCATCTTGGGTATCAATACCGGGCGTTTGGGCTTCTTGGCGGATGTTTTACCTGAGGAGATGGATGAGGCTTTTGATGAAATCTTCCAGGGACGTTACTGCACTGAGGAGCGCAGTGTGCTGCAGGTTACTCCGCAAAGCGGTAGGCTCACGCTCAATCCTTATGGACTGAATGAAATTGCCGTCCTCAAGCACGACTCTTCGTCTATGATCTCCATTCACACCTCTATAAACGGTGAAGAGCTGACGACCTATCAGGCTGACGGCTTGGTAGTGGCTACCCCTACTGGCTCCACCGCCTATTCATTGAGTGTAGGTGGGCCGATTATTGTACCTCATAGCCGCACCTTTGCCTTGACACCCGTAGCACCTCACAGCTTGAACGTACGCCCGTTGGTTATTGACGATGATGCGGTGATTTCACTTAGAATTGAGAGTCGCAGCCATAACTACTTGGTCTCTGTGGATGGCCGCAGTGAGTCACTCTGTGAGAAGACCGAGTTGACAGTGAGCAAGGCATCTTATACTGTTCGTGTGATAAAGCGCGAAAATCATCACTTCTTTTCTACGTTACGTAACAAAATGATGTGGGGGGCTGACGTGAGATGATTGATCGAGCGACCATAGACCGTGTGATGGACGCTGCCCAGATTTACGAGGTGGTATCCGATTTTGTCACCCTTAAGAAACGTGGTGTCAATTATGTGGGGCTTTGCCCCTTTCACGATGATACCACGCCCTCGTTCTATGTCTCGCCTGCCAAAGGGCTTTGCAAGTGCTTTGCCTGTGGCAAGGGGGGGAATCCGGTTCATTTCCTCATGGAGCATGAACAGATTAGTTTCAGTGACGCGATTCGCTATTTGGGGAAGAAGTACAACATCCCTATTCAGGAACGTGAACTCTCTGCCGAGGAAAAGGCAGCTCAGAGTGAACGCGACAGCCTCTTTATCGTCAATCAGTTTGCTCGCGACCATTTTTGCAAGAGCCTGACCGATACGGTGGAGGGGCAGAGTGTCGGATTGGCTTATTTGCGCAGCCGAGGCATACGCGATGATATCATCAAAAAATTCCAATTGGGCTACTGTCTCAAGTCGGGTCATGATCTGGCCGATGCCGCTTTAAAGCAATCCTACCGCAAGGAGTATCTGGTCAAGACAGGTCTTTGCTATGAGAAGGAAGAGACCCAGACGTTGCGCGACCGCTTCTGGGGCCGTGTGATTTTTCCTGTTCACACCCTAAGTGGTAAGGTGGTTGCCTTTGGCGGACGTGTGTTGGCCAAAGGTACCAAGGGTATCGCTTCCAAGTATGTCAATTCGCCAGAGAGCGAAATCTATCATAAGAGTAACGAACTATACGGTATCTATTTCGCTAAGGCTGAAATGGTGAAGCAAGACCGCTGCTATCTGGTAGAGGGCTATACCGATGTTATCTCCATGCATCAGAGTGACGTAGCTAATGTGGTGGCTTCATCTGGAACGGCTTTGACCTACGGACAGATTCGGATGATTCGTCGCTTCACCAGTAACATGACGCTACTCTACGACGGTGATGCCGCTGGCATTAAGGGCTCTTTGCGAGGCATCGATATGTTGCTTGAGCAGGGCATGAACATCAAGGTGTGTCTATTGCCCGATGGTGAAGACCCCGACTCGTTTGCCCGTCAGCATAATGCGACCGCTTTCCGTCAGTATATAGCCGACCACGAAGAGGATTTTATCCGTTTCAAAACGAACCTGCTACTGCGCGAGGCGGGTAATGACCCTCAACGCCGTATGGCCCTAATCAGTAGTGTGGTGCAGAGTATTGCAGTCATCCCAGAGGCTATTAATCGCGATGTCTATATCCGCGAGTGCTCTCAGATGCTTAATGTAGATAGTCGTGTATTGGTGGGAGAGGTGGCCAAACGGCGTTCTGACTTAATCAAGAACAAAGCCAATCGCTCGCAGAGTGAAGCTGCCGCTCAAGGGAGTAGTGAGCCTATCGCTGGCGATGAGGCTGCTGCGTTGACTCCTGCCGAGCACTCTGCCGACCAACCTTCTACTGATGGGCAAACCTCTGCTTATCCAGGCCGTGAATCCATGCAACCGCTCCCTCCAGTCAATCAACCTACGGGTTGGACTATCCCTACAGCCCAGCGTGACCAGTCGGAGTTTTACAATTATGAGCGACAGTTGATTCAGATGGTGGTGCGCTATGGTGAACGGCAGATGTTCGAGGGCTCTACCGATGAGGAGGGCCATCCGTTGCCTCCTGTCACGGTGATTGATTACATTGCGGAGGAGTTGGCATCGGATAATCTCACCTTTCATAACAGTCTCCATAGCCGAATCCTGCAAGAGGCTAAGGCGCATGAAGGTGAACCGGGGTTTGTAGCAGAACACTATTTCCTCCATCACCTTGATCCAGAAACCAGCCGGGCCTGTGTGGAACTGGTTGAGGAGCGTTACCAACTCAGTAAGTACCACTCCAGAGCGCAGAAGATTGTTACCGACGAAGAGCGACTCGACGAGTTGGTGCCTCAGTTGGTGTTGAATTTCAAACTGGCTATTGTCAACGAAGAGCTGAAACAGCTGATGCGCTCTTTGCAAGATCCTGCCGTTGCCAGCGATAATACCCGCTGCAGCCAGATAATGAACCGTTGTAGCGAACTGATGAAAATACAGCAATTATTGGCCAAAGTCTCCGGAGAAAAGATACTTTTGCGTTAATAACCCTATAAGGAGTACAAAACATGTTATATAACATATCTTTTTTCTTGGAAAATTTGCAGATAATCCAAAAAGCCGTACCTTTGCAATGTGTTTTTCATAGTATTAGATTTAAGGTTAACAAAG
>CAMAMO010000032.1 GCA_945836915.1 uncultured Mediterranea sp. | reverse complement strand
GCTTCGGTTCGTGCCCTCTTCCCCAATCCCAATGGCATTCTGCGCAGTGGTGCAACCGCTTCGGTGGTTATGCCCGACCAGTATGAGAACTGCTTCGTAATTCCCCAAGCCGCTACCGTACAGCTGCAGGACCAGTATCTGGTTTACAAAGTGGTTGACGGTAAGGCTGTATCAAACATCGTTAAGATTGCTCCTACAGATGATGGCCGTGAGTACGTGGTGCTGAGCGGTTTGAATGCCGGTGATGAGATCGTAGCTGAGGGTGCAGGTCTGATCCGTGAGGGAACACAAGTGAAATAATAATTCCGATTACGTAGAAATAAAATGAAAGGTAATATATTTATCAAACGGCCAGTGATGGCCATGTCAGTATCTATCTTGATACTGATTGTCGGTATGATTTCGCTCCTCACCCTGCCGGTGGAGCAATATCCCGACATTGCACCTCCTACGGTGCAGGTGACGGCCCAATACACCGGTGCCGATGCCAACGCCATGATGAATGCCGTTATCATGCCGCTGGAGGAGAGTATCAACGGTGTAGAAAACATGATGTATATCAGTTCTACCGCTTCGAATGCCGGTCGTGGTACGATTGATGTGGTGTTCAAGCAGGGTACTGACCCGGATATGGCTGCCGTGAACGTGCAGAACCGCGTCAGCAAGGCGCAAGGTCTGCTGCCGGCTGAGGTAACCAAGATTGGTGTAACTACTACCAAGCGTCAGACCTCCTTCCTTCAGATTGGTTCGCTGGTTTGTACCAACGGTCTCTATGACGAGAACTTCCTGGGTAACTACCTTGACATCAACGTGGTACCTCGTATCAAGCGTATTGAGGGTGTGGGCGACGTGATGGAGCTGGGTAATACCTACAGTATGCGTATTTGGATGAATCCCGAACGCATGGCGCAGTATGGTCTGGTGCCCAGTGATATCGCTGGCTTGCTGGCTGAGCAGAACTTGGAAGCGCCTACCGGTTCGCTGGGTGAGCATTCTGAGAACCAGTTCCAGCTGACGATGAAGTATCGTGGTCGTCTGAAGAGCGTAGAGGAGTTTAAGAATATTGTTGTTAGCGCTGATGCGAATGGTAATGTGTTGCGCCTAAAGGATGTGGCCGAGGTGGAACTTGGTGCTCAGTCATACGCCTTCCATGCGGAGAACACCGGTAACCCAGGTGTGACCTTCATGGTGTTCCAGGTGGCTGGTGCTAACGCCACTGCTGTGAACCAGCGAATTGCAGAGGAATTGGATGCGATGACCAAGGACCTGCCCGCTGGTTTGGAGTTCCGCAAGATGATGAGCTCGAACGACTTCCTGTTCGCCTCTATTTATAATGTAGTAGAGACCTTGATTATCGCCATCATCCTGGTTATCTTGGTGGTTTACTTCTTCTTGCAAGATTTCAAGGCTACGCTGATTCCTTCAATCTCTATTATTGTGTCGTTGATTGGTACCTTCGCCTGCTTGATGGCTGCCGGATTTACCATCAATATTCTGACCCTGTTTGCCTTGGTATTGGCCATTGGTACAGTGGTGGACGACGCCATTGTGGTGGTTGAGGCTGTTCAGGCCAAGTTTGACGCTGGCTACAAGAGCTCTTATCAAGCAACTAAGGATGCCATGGGCGATGTAACTATGGCCGTTATCACCTGTACGCTGGTCTTCATGGCGGTGTTCGTGCCGGTAACCTTTACCGGTGGTACCAGTGGTATCTTCTATACCCAGTTTGGTGTCACAATGGCTACCTCTGTCGGTCTGTCATGCATCTGCGCCTTGACCCTTTGTCCCGCTCTCTGTGCTATGATGATGCGCCCGAGCGACGGTACGAAGAGTGCTAAGAGCTTCAATGGTCGTGTGCGTGCCGCTTACAACGCTTCATACAACGCTATGTTGGAGAAGTATAAGAAAGGTGTGATGTTTGCTATCCATCACCGCTGGATGGTGTGGGTATCACTGGTTTGTGCCGTGGTTCTGCTCAGCTACTTCATGGCTACCACCAAGACCGGTCTGGTGCCTCAAGAGGACCAGGGTGTGATGATGATGAACGTCAGCTGTGCCCCGGGTACTTCGCTCGAGGAGACCCATAAGGTGATGGCTGAGGTAGAGCAGATCCTGAAGGCTCAGCCTGAAATTGAGTCGTACGCCAAGGTAACTGGTTATGGTCTGATCTCTGGTCAGGGCTCTTCATACGGTATGTTGATTGTCCGTTTGAAAAACTGGGATGAGCGTAAGAATCCGCCTTTCTTCAGTCTGATGTGCAAGTTAGGCTTGAAGAGACAGACCGACGGACATGATATCGATGCCGTGATGGCTCGTGTCAATGGCGCAGCCTATATGATTAAGAAGGCTCAAATCTTCGCCTTCCAGCCTGGTATGATTCCCGGTTACGGTATGGGTAACTCCATTGAGTTGAACATGCAGGACCGCACGGGTGGTGACCAGACCGTCTTCTACCAGAATGTGATGCAGTTCCTCGGTGCGTTGAACCAGCGTCCGGAGGTGGCTATGGCTTATAGCTCGTATGCCATGAACTTCCCGCAGGTGAGTGTGGATGTTGATGCCGCTCAATGCAAGCGCGCAGGTATCTCTCCCTCAACGGTTCTGAGCGTGCTTGGTGCTTACACCGGTGGTGCTTATGTAAGTAACTATAACCAGTTTGGTAAGGTCTATCGTGTAATGGCTCAGGCTTCGCCCGAGTATCGTCTGCGCGAGAGCGATTTGGATAATATGTTTGTACGCAATGGAACAGAGATGGCGCCTATCGGTCAGTTTGTGAAGCTGAAGAAGGTACTCGGTCCGGAGTCTGCAAACCGCTTCAACCTCTACTCTATGATTGCCGCCAAGGTGAATGCCGCTCCGGGTTACTCATCCGGTGAGGCGATGAAGGCGATTGAAGAGGTGGCTGCTCAGACGTTGCCTACCGGCTACAGCTACGAATATAGTGGTATGGCGCGTGAGGAGGCAAACATCGGTGGTGGACAGACCATTATGATCTATGGCATCTGTATCGTGCTGATTTTCCTCATTCTCTCTTGTCTCTATGAGAGCTTCTTGGTGCCTTGGGCCGTTATCTTGAGTGTGCCCTTCGGTTTGATGGGTTCGTTCCTCTTCGCTAAGCTGTTTGGTTTGGAGAACAACATCTACCTGCAGACGGGTGTGATTATGTTGATTGGTCTGCTGGCTAAGACGGCCATCCTGATTACCGAGTTCGCTTTGGAGCGTCGTCGCATGGGTATGGGTATTGTTGAGAGTGCCTACTCTGCCGCTCAGGCTCGTTTGCGTCCTATCTTGATGACGGTACTCACCATGATTTTCGGTATGATTCCGTTGATGTTCTCATCGGGTGCCGGTGCCAACGGTAACTCGTCTCTGGGTACTGGTGTAGTTGGCGGTATGGCCATTGGTACGTTGGCTCTGGTCTTCGTAGTGCCTGTATTCTATATCTTCTTTGAATATATGCAGGAGAAGGTTCGTCCGCCTATGCATCTGGATGTAGATAAGCAGGTGGCTCAGGAGCGCGAGCGTAGTATGAGTGAGCGTAGCGCTTTCAATAAGCCTGAAGAGAAATAATAAGCCCCAATCAGTGACTAACAACAGATTATAAAGATGAAAAAGATAATATTGACCATGACGTCCGCTATGCTGCTTCTGAGCAGCTGCGGCGTCTATACCAAGTATAAGAAGGCCGACGAGGTGCCCCAAAACCTGTATGGTGAGGAGAAGACCGCCGAGGTGAGCCAATGGGATGCCACCCATGCTGAGGCCGACACGTTGGGGTTGATGGATTGGCGTCAGCTCTTTACCGACCCTGCACTGCAGGCCTTGATTGAGAAGGGCTTGCAGCAGAATACCGATTACCTCACGGCCCAACTGCGTGTGAAGGAGGCTCAGGCCGCTCTGCTCTCTGCCAAGTTGGCTTACCTGCCCTCGTTGGCTTTGGCTCCGCAGGGTACTGTGAGTAGCTTTGACCACATGAAGGCTACGCAGACCTATCAGTTGCCAGTGGTTGCCAGCTGGGAGTTCGACCTCTTTGGCCGCCTGCGTAACGCCAAGCGCCAATCGCAGGCTGTGTTGGCTCAGACTAAGGATTATCAACAGGCTACGCGTGCTGCCATTATCGGTGGTATTGCTAACACCTATTATACCTTGCTGATGCTTGATGAGCAACTGGATATCACCCGTCAGAACAGCGAGGCTTGGAAGGAAACGGTTCGCTCGGCCCGTGCTTTGATGGCTGCCGGTCGTTACAACGAGGCTGGTGTGGCTCAGATGGAGGCTGCCAGCTATCAGGTGGAAGCCGCTGTGCTTGACTTGGAGGATAAGGTGAATCAGGTAGAGAACTCGCTGGCTCTGTTGCTGGCTGAGACGCCCCGTCACTACAGCCGTGGCAAGCTGGCTGATCAGCAGATGCCTCAGAACTTTAATATCGGTGTACCGGTTGCTCTGCTGGCTGCTCGTCCTGATGTACGTGCGGCTGAACGTAACCTGGAGGCTGCTTTCTATAGCACCAACGCGGCTCGTTCGTCGTTCTATCCTCAGATTACGCTGAGCGGTAGTGCCGGTTGGACCAACTCGGGTGGTTCGATGATTATCAATCCAGGTAAGTTTGTGGCTGCCGCTGTAGGTTCGCTCACTCAGCCTCTCTTTGCGCAAGGCAAGCTGATTGCCCAATACAAGGTAGCGAAAGCGAAGCAGGAAGAGGCTCGTCTGGCCTTTGAGCAGACACTGCTTAATGCCGGTGTAGAGGTGAACGAAGCCTTGACCGCTTGGCAAAGCTCGCAGGAGAAGGCTGAATTGCTGAAAAACCAGGTGGCCGCTCAGCAGAAGGCACTCCAAAGCACTACACTCTTGATGGAGCATGGTACCGCAACCTACCTGGAGGTGCTCTCTGCCCGTCAGAATTATCTCAGTGCTCGTTTGTCAGAGACTGCTAACACACTGGCCCAACTGCAGAGTCTGATTTCGCTCTACCAAGCTGTTGGTGGCGGTGCTGAATAAGACAATTTTCTTATCACACTTTTTAATATGAAGAGAGCCTCGGGGTATTCGCCTCGAGGCTCTCTCTATTTTGGAGGTGTATGATTTACCACTTGACGTTGCGCATATCGCCCGAAGCGGCCAGCTCGGCGTGCATAGCCAGGGCTTTGCCAATAGCGTGGGGAGTCTGCGACTTGCCGTCGGTCAGTTTCAGGTAATCCCACAGCAACTGCTTGTAGTCGGGGTGAGCGCAGTTTTCGATGATGGCCTGGGCACGCTCCTTCGGACCCTTGCCGCGGAGGTCGGCTACGCCCTGCTCGGTGACGACGATATTGACGTCGTGCTCTGTATGGTCGTGGTGAGAAACCATCGGCACAATGGCGCTGATTTTGCCCTCTTTGGCTACTGACGGGCAGGTGAAGATGGAGATATAGGCGTTGCGGGTAAAGTCGCCGCTTCCGCCGATACCGTTCATCATCTTGGTGCCACCGATATGGGTGGAGTTGACGTTGCCGTAGAGATCCACCTCGATGGCGGTATTGATGGAGATGACACCTAAGCGACGGATAATCTCAGGACTGTTGGAGATTTCACTGGGACGGAGTACCAACTTGTCGCGGAAGAAGTCGATATCCTCGTAGATACCATTCAGACAGTTATTGGTTACAGTAAGCGAGCAAGTGCTACCAAACTTCACGCGGCCTTCGCGAATCAGGCCAACCACTGCATCTTGCAGCACTTCGGTGTACATTTCGAAGGGAGGAATGGAGCTCTCGCGCCCCAAAGCGCCGAGTACCGCATTGGCAATGTTACCTACGCCACTCTGCAAGGGGAGGAAGGTGGAGGGAATGATGCCACGCTTCATGTCGGCAGCCAGGAAGTCGGCTACGTTCTGACCAATTTTATCAGTCACGGGGTCGCTGGCACTGAATGAGCGCGCTTCGTCGGGCCAGTTGGTCTCTACAATGCCCACAATCTTCTTCGGGTCAACCTGTACATAGGGCAAACCGATGCGGTCGCTAGGCTTGTAGATGGGAATGTCGCGGCGGTAGGGGGGATCGAGCGGCTCATACACATCATGCAGAGACATGGCAGCCTTGCTGTGAGCGGCATTCAACTCGATAATCACCTCATCGGCCAGGCGGGCGATGGTGGGAGCGATACCACCGGCAGCGGTAAGATAGACTTTACCATCAGGGGTTACTTCGCAAGCCTCGAGGATAGCCACATTTACCTTACCCATGAAGCCGTAGCGTACCTCTTGCGCCATCTGTGAGAGGTGGATATCATTGTAGGCAATTTCGCCGTTATTGACGGCCTTACGGAAATCGGGGTTTGTAGTATAAGGTGCACGGTAACGAATGGCTTTGCATCGCGAGAGAACACCGTCGCACGAATCGCCTGTTGAGGCTCCGGTGAAGATACCTACCTGGAAAGGTCGGCCAGCTGCATGTTCAGCTTCTGCAATTTTGGCCAATTCGGCGGTTACCGCTTTGGCTGTACCTGCCGGTGTGAAACCACTAAGTCCAATGTTGTAGCCATGCTTGATATGGCTGGCAGCTTCTGCTGCCGAGATGTAGTGAAATGCCATAGTATAATTATTTCTTTGTTTTGAGGGTTAATAGCTTGAGTTAATATATTCTGTTGTCTGTTGCTGTAAGAGGTCAGCGATATTTGGGGTGGAGGATTTCACTCCAAATGATGGCTTTACGAATTTCCTCAATGTTACCAGTCGCCAGTTCCAGAGGTTTCTCTTCCGTTTCGCTGAGAGGAGGTGTTACAGAGGTCTGTGCCGTGGAGCGTTCACCTTCGCAGCTATGGAGTGAGTGTAATCGGTTCTTCTGCTTCCGTGGATTAGCTTGTGGCTTATGCCATGTGGATTGGGGTGTTGCCTTTGTTGGCCGAGCTGTTTCTGCAGAGGGCATGATAGTTTGAACTGGCGATGCAGTAGGCTCTACTGGGTGAATGGTTTGTTCTCCTTCAGGAAAATGCAACTCAGGGAAATCGTCTTCGTCCAGATAGGTCGTTCTTTCCGACTCGCTTTCCAGCTCGTCGGCTTTCTTTTTGAAGCTTTCTACAAAGGCTTTGGCGCCCATGGCGAAGGCAATAAGAAGGAATAGATAGATGCTGTCCATATCACCCACTTTTTGGTTTATCCGCATGATAGTTGCTAAAACAGCCCAAAGATAACTCCTTTTTTTAAGAAATGAAATAAAAGCGTCTCTTTTTTATCAAAAAGGTACAAAAAGGACATAAAAAAAGGGCAGTTTCACAACTCCCCTTTTTCCTTTTAACCTAAACCTTAACTATGAAAAAATCTAATGTTTCTTTCGTGTGCAAAATTGGAGACTTTTCCTTTAATATGCAAACTATTGGATAAAAAACTTTGATTTGTTAACAATATTTAGACGAAACATGAGCTAATGAGGTCATTTATGGCGCTTTAAGCGTTGTTGATAACTTAAAGATTTAGGATGCAGGTCTGAAGTGGAAGAAGAGATAATTCTATTTGTATTTGCTTTTTTACGCGTAACTCACTACCTTTGCACCTGTTGAACCCAAAAACTATATGCACTTGAAAAACTCATACGCTATCCAGATTACGCTGTTCCTTTGGATGCTCATCTGTCAGATGCTCCCCGCAAGAGCCTCGTTTGTGGGGAATGAGCTGTTTGCCTATGAGCACATTGGATTTGCAGATGGATTGACAAGCCAACGGGTTTACTCGTTGGTAGAGGGTCAATATGGCGAGATTTGGATTAGCACAAAGAATGGATTGGCCCGCTTTTTTTTGCTAATCCCCTTGTTTCCTATCTCTTTTTTTTCTATTTTTGTATTGCATTTAGCCTTGGCTTGAAAAAATGCGGGGGAGGGAGTAAGTGTTTTTCTCCCTATAGCTGTTATAGTAGCGTTCGAACCTTTATCGTGAACCAGGAAACATGAACCTTAGAATTTGTAACGCCCTAATAGGGCTTTGGCTTGTCTATCTTAGTCTATCGTCTTGCGTCGATTCAAACCCTTCCGGAATGGGGCGGTTGGCGCAGGAGGTCAATCCTTTTATTGGAACCGATTTTACCGGAAATACCTATCCGGGAGCACAGGTGCCCCACGGCATGGTGCAACTTAGCCCTGACAATGGCTTGCCGGGGTGGGACCGTATTGCGGGCTATTTCTACCCCGATTCAACCATTGCCGGATTCAGTCACACCCACTTGAGCGGCACGGGTGCCGGCGATCTCTATGACATCTCCTTCCTGCCCGTGGTGAACCCCCCTGCTGTGGCTGATAAGCCTCTCGGCCTCCATGCCATGTTCCGCCATGACACCGAGCAGGCCCATGCCGGTTACTACCGCGTGCATCTTGATGACTATGCCGTGGATGTGGAACTGACGGCTACTACCCACTGTGGCGTACAGCGCTACCACTACCAGCGCCAAGCGAATGAGGCCCTGGTGGTGCTCAACTTAGGCAAGGCCATGAACTGGGACCGCACCTTAGAATGGCACGTGGAGCAGAAGGACTCTGTTACCTTGCGCGGCTACCGCTACAGCGACGGATGGGCACGCAACCAGAAACTCTACTTCGCCACCCGCTTCTCGCAACCCATCGCCTCGCTGCAGAGGGATGATGAGGCGGTGACGATGGCCTTTGACCTGACCGCCACCGAGGGGCAGCTGGCCGTAGTGACCGCCCTTTCGGCCGTGAGCATGGAGGGGGCGGAGCGTAACCTGCTTGCCGAGGCGCCGAGTGATGATTTTGACCACTACCTGACCGAGGCCACTACCCAATGGAACCAAGCCTTGGGAGTCATCACCGTGAAAGGCGGAGAGCAGAATCTGCGAACCATTTTCTATACCGCCCTCTATCACGCCCTCTTGGCACCGACCCGCTACGACGATGTAGATGGCGCTTACCGCGGACCTGATGGAGCCATTCACCAGGCCGACGGTTGGAACCACTACAGCACCTTCTCCCTCTGGGACACCTACCGCGCAGCTCATCCCCTTTACACCTTGATTGAGCCCCAAGAAGCAGCCGATATGGCTCGCAGCATCTTGGCCTTTGCCGAGCAAAACGGTCGCTTGCCGGTATGGAACATGCAGGCCTCTGAGACCGATATGATGATAGGTTACCATGCCGCAGCCGTTCTGGCCGAAGCCTCGCTCAAGGGACTCCTCACCCCCGATGAGCAGCTACGGGCACTGAAAGCCTGTGTGCAGACCGCTAATCTCGACGATTACCGCCAAATAGGACTCTACAAGCAGTTGGGCTATGTGCCCGCCGATGCCCCTTGTGAGGGTGAAAACTGGACGCTGAGTAAGAGCTTAGAGTACGCCTATGACGACCATTGCATCGCACGCTTGGCCCGTCATCTGGGTGATGAGGCTACGGCCAACTGCTTTGAACAGCGTGCGCAGAGCTACCGTCATCTCTACAATTCGGCAACAGGCTTTATGCAACCTCGTCTGGCTGATGGAACCTTTATTACCCCCTTCCGTGCCGAGGATTACACCCCCTACATCTGTGAAAGCAACGCTTGGCACTACCTTTGGTCGGTGCAGCAGGATGTTCCCGGCTTGATTCAGCTGATGGGTGGCAAGGAGCGTTTTGCATCAAAGCTCGATTCTCTCTTCACCTATCACCCTGCCGAGGATGAAGAGCTCCCCATCTTTAGCACCGGCATGATTGGTCAGTATGTGCATGGCAACGAGCCTTGCCACCACGTGGCCTACCTCTATAACTACGTCAACCAGCCCCAGAAAGCGCAGCACTACCTGTCGCGCATCCTCAACGAGCTCTATACCAACACTCCTGCCGGCCTCTGCGGCAATGAAGATTGCGGTCAGACCTCGGCTTGGTATGTTTGGAGTGCCCTCGGCCTCTATCCCGTTGACCCCGTTAGCCTCACCTACGACCTGGGTATCCCCCGCTTTGAGGAGGTTGCCATCACACTAACTAATGGTAAGCAGCTATCCATCAAGGCCAAAGGCATCGAGAAGGCTCATCAGAAGGTCCAGCAAGGAGCCACTCCTAAAGAGTCCTTAATCAAGGCGGTGAAATGGAACGGTATGCCGCTTACTACCTGGCAAATCAGCCACAGCGAGCTGATACAGGGAGGCGAGTTGGAATTCATCGTAGCAGAATAGGCCATGGCGATGAGAGAATTTGAAGAACGTTTCCGGGCCCTCTTTGGCCGATACCATGCTAACCTGCTCTTCTATGCCACCCGACTGGTGGGTGAGGTGGAGGCTGAGGACGTGGTGCAGGATGTCTTTGTAGAGTTGTGGCGTCGGCGTGATGAGGTGGAGATAGGCGATGGCATTCAGTCCTTCCTCTACAAAGCCGTCTATACCCGAGCCCTCAACGTATTGAAGCATCGCGAGGTGACTGACAGCCACGCCCGCCTGGTGCAGGAAATCAACCTGCAACGTGCTCAATACTATGCTCAGGAGGAGAACGAGGTGGTGAAACGTATCGAGGACAAAGAGCTGCGCAAGGCGCTCGTTGATGCTTTGAACCAGCTGCCCGATAAGTGTCGTGTGGTCTTCAAACTGAGCTACCTCCACAATATGAAGAACAAAGAGATAGCCGAAGTGATGAACATCTCGCCCCGAACCGTTGAGGCCCACATGTACAAGGCGCTGAAACAGCTACGTCAGGAGTTAGGCTGGCTGAAGCTGCTTTCAGTGATGATTTTTATCGGTAAAGTAAGTGTTTTTTTCAAGCAGATTGTTTTATCCATATGGTAAATAGTAATAAGGTAAACAGAGATGACAGTTTGCTCATCGCCAAATTTTTGTTAGGAGAGTGCGATGAGGCCGAGTTGCGCCAGATTTCGAGGCAGCTCGAAGAGGATGAGACATTTGCTAAACGACTCTTCGACGCAGAGCAACTCTATGAATTAGGAAAACGGGATAACGACAAAGAGACACTGACAACAAAACAGGCAGAAAACCAGCTGATGAAGCGCATCGCTTTATTCACTACAACCCCTCAGGTGGGTTATGTTGTTTCATCAGATGAGAAACGAGGCGGACGATACACCCATCTGATTCGCCGCCTGTGGCCCTTGCAGCGCACCATGCGCTTTGTGGCCGTCTTTGCAGCCATCTGCCTGCTTTCTGTCGTTGGATATTATGCTGTGGTATCACCCAGCGGAAGCCAACAACTGCTGGCAGTGACCACTCAGGATGAAACCAAGGAGTTTAAGCTGCCCGATGGCACTTCGGTGAGTTTGAACCGCTACTCTACGCTGAAGTACAGTCGCGAGGGCTTTGGCCAGAAACGCGAGGTCTTTCTGGAGGGAGAAGGCTATTTTGAGGTGACGAAGAACCCAGCTAACCCCTTCGTAGTAGAGAACGAGGTGATGCAGGTGCGGGTGCTTGGCACCATCTTCAATCTCAAGGCAGACTCACAACAGCGCACGGCTACGGCTACTTTGCTAAAGGGCGAAGTGGAGGTTAAAGGTCAGCATGGTGAAGGACATATCTGCCTCTCTCCCGGACAGATGGCACAACTCGACGCTCATAAACGTCGCCTCATTGTAAAGCAGGCCGATGCCGGTGTGGATCAATGGTACAGCCGGACGCTGAAGTTCGAAAAGGCCGATTTGAATGCCATCTCTACCACCCTGGAGAAGGTCTATGGCGTCAAGGTCATTCTCTCGCCCGACCTCGACCTGAAGAAGACCTACACCGGTACCGTGCCTCGTAAGGAACGCGTGGAGGAGATGCTTGACTTATTGCAAAACGCCATGCCGATTAAGTATAAAGTGGTGGGTAACAGTGTGTTTATAACGAAGTAATATAGAAATAAAACGTATCATGAAGAACAGAATCATTGCGATGGCGCTTGCATTGTGCGCTTGGGTTGGCCTTTGGGCCACCGACTATACCGCCTTGGTCAACCCCTTGGTAGGTACTCTCTCGTCGTTCGAGCTCTCTACCGGCAACACCTATCCGGCCATAGCCCGTCCGTGGGGTATGAACTTCTGGACGCCTCAAACCGGCAAGATGGGCGACGGATGGCAGTATGTCTATACGGCTACGAAGATTCGCGGTTTCAAGCAGACCCACCAACCCTCGCCGTGGATCAACGACTACGGCCAGTTTTCGCTGATGCCCGTTACCGGCAAGCCGGAGTTTGACGAGGAGAAGCGGGCCAGCTGGTTCAGCCACAAGGGTGAGGTGGCTTTGCCCCACTACTACAAGGTCTATCTGGCCGATCATGACGTGGTGACCGAGGTGACTCCCACCGAGCGTGCGGCGATGTTTCGCTTCACTTTCCCCGAGAGCGACGCCTCGTACGTGGTCATCGACGCCTTTGACAAAGGGTCGCACATCCGCATCCTCCCCGAGAAGCGCCGTATCGAGGGCTACACCACGCGCAACAGCGGCGGTGTGCCCGATAACTTCCGCAACTACTTTGTCATCGAGTTCGACCAGGCCTTCACCTACCAGGCTACGGTAGCCGATGGAACGCTCTCTACACAGTGCATGGAGCAGACCGTCCAGCACGCCCAGGGCATCGTAGGCTTCAAGACCCGTAAGGGGGAGCAGGTGCACGCCCGCGTGGCCTCCTCCTTCATCAGCCTGGAGCAGGCCGAACGCAACCTCGGCGAATTGGGCACCCATTCGTTCGATGCCTTGGTCAACCAGGGCCGTGAGGCATGGAACCAGGTGCTTGGCCGACTGGATGTAGAGGGCGGCTCCTCTGACCAGTTGCGCACCTTCTACTCCTGCCTCTACCGATCGCTCCTCTTCCCACGCGCCTTCTACGAGATTGATGCTGAGGGCCAAGTGGTTCACTATAGTCCCTACAATGGTCAGGTGTTGCCCGGTTACATGTACACCGATACGGGCTTTTGGGATACGTTCCGCTGTCTCTTTCCCTTCCTCAATCTGGTCTATCCGTCAGAGAGTCTGAAGATGCAGGAGGGCCTGATCAACGCTTACAAGGAGAGTGGCTTCTTCCCCGAATGGGCTAGCCCAGGTCATCGAGGCTGTATGGTGGGCAACAACTCCGCCTCCATCCTGGTCGATGCTTACCTCAAGGGCATCCGCGTAGCCGATGTGCAGACTCTCTACGAAGGGCTCCAACACGGTACGCAGAGCGTTCATCCTACCGTCTCCTCCACCGGTCGTCTGGGATTCGAGTACTATAATCGTCTGGGCTATGTGCCCTACGATGTGAAGATCAACGAGAGTGTGGCCCGTACGCTGGAGTATGCTTACGACGACTGGTGCATCTATCAGCTGGCCAAGGAGTTGAAGCGTCCCAAGAAGGAGTTGAAGCAGCTGGCCGCACGTGCCATGAACTACCGGAAGGTGTTTGATGCCGAGCACAACCTGATGCGAGGCCGCAATGCCGACGGCAGCTTCCAGTCGCCCTTCTCCCCGCTGAAATGGGGTGACGCCTTTACCGAGGGCAACAGCTGGCACTACACCTGGTCCGTTTTCCACGACCCTCAGGGATTGATTAACCTGATGGGTGGTGAAGAGACCTTTGTGCAGATGCTCGACTCTGTCTTCACCGTGCCGCCCCTGTTTGATGAGAGCTATTACGGTCAGGTGATTCATGAAATCCGTGAGATGACGGTGATGAACATGGGCAACTACGCCCACGGCAACCAGCCCATCCAGCACATGATCTACCTCTACAACTATGCCGGAGAACCTTGGAAAGCCCAATACTGGCTGCGCCAAGTGATGAACCGCATGTACACGCCGCAGGCCGACGGCTATTGTGGTGATGAAGATAACGGTCAGACCTCCGCTTGGTATGTCTTCTCGGCGTTAGGCTTCTATCCCGTCTGCCCGGGTACCGACCAGTACATTCTGGGGGCTCCTCTCTTCCAGCGTGCCACCCTTCACTTCGAGAATGGCAAGCAGCTCACGATTGAGGCTCCTGAGAACAGCGACGCTAACCTCTACATCCGCCAGATGCAGTTCAATGGTGAGAACTACACCAAGAACTATTTGCGCCACGGGGATCTGCTTCAGGGAGGAACCATCAAGATAGAGATGGCTGATAAGCCCAACAAGCAGCGTGGCATCACCCCAGAGGACAAACCCTATTCATTCAGTAGCGAAGCCAACTAAACGTTACTCACATAGTTTAAAAAAAATGGGCGATGCAGTAAGTGTTTTTTCTGCGTCGCCTGTTTTATTATTCGAGTCGGCCATAAAAGGCGGCTCAAAAAGAAACTTATTGTATAACCTATAAATTGTGTTTATGAAAGGCAATAGTACTTTTCTACGTCCGTGCTCCTTACGGGCATTAGTGGTGTTGCTGTTCATGGCCGTTTCAGTTCAATGGGCTTCGGCTCAGTTGAACATAAGTGTGTCAAAAACCACTTTAGGTATGGTCATCGAACAGATCAAATCCCAATCAAAGTATCAGTTTTTTTGTGACGACAAATTGGCCGCTTTGCCGGTTGAGTCGGTCAAAGTGAAGAATGCTTCCGTTGAAGCTACGCTCGATGCGGCTTTGAAGGGCACGAATGTGACCTACAAAGTAGAGGATAACGTGGTTTATCTCTCGGAAAAGAGTGGCTCTGAACCACAGAACAATCAGCGTGGCAAGGAGCGTGTGGTCAAGGGAGTTGTATCTGACGAAATGGGTCCGTTGATTGGTGTCAACGTGCTGGTCAAAGGGACCAATACCGGCTGTATCACCGATATGGATGGTAACTTCACCCTCACCACTGATGTGGCCAATCCAGTGATTGTCTTCTCCTATATCGGCTACGCCACACAGGAGATTGCTGCCAAGGATAATGCCGTTATCAACGTGATGATGAGCGGCGATTCACAGCTGCTCGAGGAGGTGGTTGTTACCGCCTTGGGTATCAAGCGCTCGGAAAAGGCGTTGAGTTATAACGTACAACAGGTGAATACCGATGCGTTGACTACCAATAAGGATGCCAACTTCGTCAACTCTTTGAGTGGTAAAGTGGCCGGTGTGAACATCAACGCCTCATCATCCGGTGTGGGTGGTGTGTCGAAGGTGGTGATGCGTGGTACCAAGAGTATCATGCAGAGCAGCAATGCCCTCTATGTAATTGACGGTGTGCCCATCTTCTCCGGTCGTGGATCTGCAGGTGGTAAAGAGTTTGATTCACAAGGCTCTTCAGAACCCATCGCCGACATCAACCCCGAGGATATTGAGTCAATGTCGGTGTTGACCGGTGCTGCCGCTGCCGCCTTGTATGGTTCAGAGGCTGCCAACGGTGCCATCATCATCACTACGAAGAAAGGTAAAGAGGGTAGGATTAGCTTGACGGTCAATACCAGCACCGAGTTTACCTCACCCTTTGTGATGCCTTCGTTCCAAAACCATTACGGCACGGGTACCGATGGTTTGATGAGTACCAGCAGCGCCATGAGCTGGGGTAACCAACTGGCAGCTGGAGCCAACTATGGTTATAACCCTAAGGATGACTATTTCCAGCAGGGCGTGGTGGCTACTGAGAGCGTGTCTATGAGTACTGGTACAGAGAAGAACCAGACCTATGCATCAGCTGCGGCGGTTAATTCACGCGGTATTGTGCCTAATAACCGTTACAATCGTTACAATTTCACGGTGCGTAACACCACCACCTTCTTGAACGACCGCATGACGCTGGATTTCGGCGCCAGCTACATCTTGCAGAACGACCGTAACATGACCAACCAGGGTACCTACAATAACCCTTTGGTAGGTGCGTACCTCTTCCCTCGTGGTAACGACTGGGAGGACATCAGCCTTTACGAGCGTTATGACGCCGCTCGCAAAATCTATACTCAGTACTGGCCGGTAGGCGACGAGGGTATGGTGATGCAGAATCCCTATTGGATTAACCACCGCAATCTGCGTGAGAATAAGAAAGACCGCTACATGCTCAATGCCGGATTAAGCTACAAGATTCTGGACTGGCTTTCTGTTTCAGGTCGTGTGCGTCTGGATCATGCATCGAACACTTATACTGAGAAATTCTATGCTTCAACCAACACCCAGTTGACAGAGAACTCATCACGCGGCCTGTTTGGCATCACCAAGACTGAGGATAAGCAACTCTATGCCGATTTCTTGGTCAGCATCAATAAGTACTTCGGCGAAGATTGGTCTTTCCAAGCCAATATCGGTGGATCTTACTCTGACATGCGTCAAGATGCGATGAAGGTGCGCGGTCCTATTGCTGATGGAGGTGATGCCTTTGCCGATGAACCTCTGGGCTTGACTAACTATTTCGCTATCCAAAACCTGAGTGCAGGCAAGACGAAACGTCTGCAAGAGGGTTGGAGAGAGCAGACGCAGTCACTCTTTGCCAGCGCTGAAGTGGGTTATAAGAACACCTACTTCCTCACCCTGACAGGCCGTAACGACTGGCCCTCACAGCTGGCAGGTCCTAACAGTAACACCAAGAGCTTCTTCTACCCCTCAGTGGGTGGATCAGTGGTGCTTACCGAGCTGATGCCTAACCTCAACAAGGATTTGCTCTCCTTCATGAAGGTGCGCGGTTCATTTGCTTCGGTAGGTAGTGCCTTCTCACGTTATCTGGCTAATCCGCGTTACGAATGGAATGAGAGTACCAACAGCTGGAGCAACCAAACACAATATCCCGTATATAATCTGAAGCCTGAACGCACCAATTCATGGGAGTTGGGATTGAACATGCGCTTCCTGAAGGATTTTGAACTGGACGTGACCTACTACAACGCCAAGACCATGAACCAGACCTTCAATCCGCAACTTCCTGTCAGCGGTTACTCTGCCCTCTATATTCAAACCGGTGCGGTTCGTAACCAGGGTATTGAGCTCTCGCTGAACTATAAGCACACTTGGAAGGATTTTACTTGGGATACAGGTATCACCTTCTCAACCAACAAGAACAAGATTCTGACTTTGGCCGACAACGCCATCAATCCTGTAACCGGAGAGCGTTTCTCACTCTCTACCCTAAACATGGGCGGTTTGGGCGATGCCCGCTTCCTCCTCAAAGAGGGTGGTAGTATGGGTGACCTCTACTCGCTGCGCGATATGAAACGCGATGCCAATGGCAAGATTTACGTGGATCAAAACGGAATGGTGGCTACAGAAGCTATTCAGAATCCAGATGACTATATTAAGCTGGGTAGCGTGTTGCCGAAGGGTAACCTGGCATGGCGCAACCATTTCGCTTGGAAGAACCTGACAGCTGGCTTCTTAGTATCAGCCCGTTTGGGTGGTATTGTCTATTCACGTACGCAGGCTATGCTTGACTACTACGGCGTTTCAGAGGCTTCAGCCGATGCACGCGACATGGGCTACGTTTTGGTCAATGGCACCGATAAGGTCAACCCCGAAGTATGGTATGGCGTGATTGGTAGCGGTACCAGCGTGCCTCAGTACTACACCTACTCGGCCACTAACGTTCGTTTGCAGGAGGTTTCATTGGGTTACACCATTCCTCGTAAGTGGCTTGGCGACGTGTGCGACATCAAGGTTTCACTGGTAGGTCGTAACCTCTGGATGATATACAACAAGGCACCGTTTGATCCTGAGAGCGTCGCTTCAACCGATAACTTCTATCAAGGAATCGACTACTTTATGATGCCTGCTTTGCGCAACATCGGCTTTAGT
>CAMAMO010000031.1 GCA_945836915.1 uncultured Mediterranea sp. | reverse complement strand
AGGGTCTTTTTGTAACAGGTATAGTCTCTCATTTTTGTAACTGTTACTATGTTACTATGTTACCTTTTTCCCACTTCAAGATTTAACAATAAGTGATTATATAGTTATCATTTTATAAACCATAAAAACCAATCAAAATCAACTCTTACACCACACCAAAACCCATTACACTAGTTATCAATCAATTAGCAGAGAAAACGGAGTACCTTCACTACTAAACAACGCCTCTTTTTCGTTAAACCACCGACACAAACCAGCGTGTAAAACTTTCTGAGATATGTTACCTTTTTGCGTCAAGAGGCAAAAAGTGTTACCTTCAAATTTCAACGAAAATCTTCAAAAAACAGCCCTCAATCCAAGGTTTCCGCATCCAAACTGAAGCTTTTCGCCACCAAAAAGCGAAGCGACAGACAGGGTAAGCGACCCCGCCCATAACCCGTCCCACAAGCAAGCCCCACAAGCAACGCCACAAGCAACTCCACAAGCAACTCCATAACCGGTCCCACAAGCAACGCCACAAGCCACCCCACAAACAAACGCCACCCCCGGAACAGAGCCTGCGGCAACAAAAAAAATCGCCGCCGCGCAAAATTTCACACCCTCGCGCGCGGTTATATCATACTTTTTTCGTACCTTTGCCACATCAAAGTTTTAGAGTTTATTATCCAGTTAATTAAGAGCTAATTATCGACTTTTACAATAAGTATGATTCTATTTTTCAGAACCCCGCAACAGAGTGTCATCGCCGTGGAGAGCGAACAGGCGCTCGCAGCAGCCGACAGCGACAAACTCTGCTGGCTGTTTGGAAACGCCACACCCGATGGCAATGAGAAACTGACGGGCTATTTCGTAGGCCCACGACGCGAAATGATTACGCCCTGGAGTACGAACGCCGTAGAAATCACCCAGAACATGGGCCTCGGCGGCATCGCCCGCATCGAAGAGTACTTCCCCGTGGAGAACGAAGAGGCTGAGTATGACCCCATGCTGCAACGCATGTACAAGGGCCTGGACCAGGAGGTGTTCACCACACACCGGCAGCCCGAACCGATAGTGCACATCGACAACCTCGAGACCTATAACGAACAAGAGGGCCTGGCCCTCTCACGCGAGGAGATGGACTACCTGAAGCGCGTGGAGAAGGAACTGGGACGACCCCTGACCGACAGCGAGGTGTTCGGCTTCGCGCAGATCAACTCTGAACACTGCCGACACAAAATCTTCGGCGGAACCTTCATCATCGACGGCGAGGAGAAGGAGTCTTCGCTCTTCCAGATGATCAAGAAAACCACGCAGGAGAACCCTAACAAGATTATCTCGGCCTACAAAGACAACGTAGCCTTCGCTGCAGGCCCCCAGGTGGAGCTCTTCGCCCCGGCAGACCACTCCAAGCCAGACTACTTCCAGGTGAAGGAGATTGAGAGCGTCATCTCGCTGAAGGCTGAGACCCACAACTTCCCCACCACCGTAGAGCCCTTCAACGGCGCATCGACCGGCACCGGAGGCGAAATCCGCGACCGTATGGGTGGCGGTAAGGGCTCATGGCCCATCGCCGGCACAGCGGTCTATATGACCTCTTACCCCCGCACGGACGAGGGCCGCGAATGGGAGGAGCTGCTGCCCGTACGCAAGTGGCTCTACCAGACGCCCGAACAGATCTTGATCAAGGCCTCGAACGGCGCCAGCGACTTTGGCAACAAGTTCGGCCAGCCCCTGATTTGCGGCTCGGTTCTGACCTTTGAACATCAAGAGGGAGCGGACCAGCCGGCTGACGGAGCGGCCAGCAAGGAGCCCCTCTACGCCTACGACAAGGTGATTATGCTGGCCGGAGGCGTAGGTTACGGCACGCGCCGCGACTGCCTCAAGGGGCAGCCCGAAGCGGGCGAAAAAGTGGTGGTGCTGGGTGGCGATAACTACCGCATAGGCCTGGGTGGCGGCTCGGTATCGTCGGTTGACACCGGTCGCTACAGCAGCGGCATCGAGCTGAACGCCGTACAGCGCGCTAACGCCGAGATGCAGAAACGCGCCTACAACGTGGTACGCGCCCTCTGCGAGGAGGAGAGCAACCCCGTAGTTTCCATCCACGACCACGGCTCGGCCGGCCACGTCAACTGCCTGAGCGAGCTGGTTGAGGAGTGCGGCGGACTGATTGACATGAGCAAGCTGCCCATCGGCGACAAAACCCTCTCTGCCAAAGAGATTATCGCCAACGAGAGCCAGGAGCGCATGGGTCTGCTGATTGAGGAGAAGGCCATTGAGCACGTACAGAAGATTGCCGAGCGCGAGCGCGCCCCGATGTATGTGGTAGGCCAGACCACGGGCGACCATCGCTTCGCCTTCGAGCAGGCCGACGGCGTACGCCCCTTCGACCTGGCCGTAGAGCAGATGTTCGGCTCATCGCCCAAAACCTATATGATTGACAAAACCGTAGAACGGAAATATGACGTGGTGACCTACGACATCACGAAGCTGGACGAGTACGTAGCCCGCGTGCTGCAGTTAGAGGCTGTAGCCTGCAAGGACTGGCTCACCAACAAGGTGGACCGCTGCGTAACGGGTCGCGTAGCGCGCCAGCAATGCCAGGGCGAGCTGCAACTGCCGCTGAGCGACTGCGGCGCCGTAACGCTCGACTACCGCGGCCGTAAAGGTATCGCCACCTCGCTGGGCCATGCGCCCCAGGCTGCGCTGGCCGACCCCGCCGCAGGCTCTGTACTGAGCGTGAGCGAAGCCCTGACTAACCTGGTATGGGCGCCCCTGGCCGAGGGACTGGACAGCGTATCGCTCTCAGCCAACTGGATGTGGCCCTGCCGCTCGCAAGAGGGTGAAGACGCCCGCCTCTACACCGCCGTCAAGGCGCTGAGCGACTTCTGCTGCGCCCTGCAAATCAACGTGCCCACGGGCAAGGACTCGCTCTCTATGACGCAGAAATACCCCGACGGCAGCAAGGTTATCGCCCCGGGTACGGTTATCGTATCGGCCGGCGGCGAGGTGAGCGACATCCGCAAGATTGTCTCTCCCGTAATGAAAAACGTGAAGAAGAGCCGCTTCTACCACATCGACTTCTCGTTCGACACGCTGCAGCTGGGTGGCTCAGCCTTCGCCCAGTCATTAGGCAAGGTGGGCAGCGACGTGCCCACGGTGAAGAACCCCGAATACTTCCGCGACGCCTTCCTGGCCGTGCAACAGCTGGTCAACGAAGGCCTTGTCATGGCCGGTCACGACATCTCGGCCGGCGGTCTCATCACCACCCTGCTTGAGATGTGCTTCGCCAACGTGGATGGCGGTATGGAAATCTGCCTGGACAAGATGCAACATACCGACATCGTCAAGGCCCTCTTCGCCGAGAACCCGGGCGTAGTGATCCAGGTGAGCGACCACGACGCACCCCGCGTGAAGAAGATTCTGGACGACGCCGGCGTAGGCTATATTAAGATAGGTGTGCCCACCGACGAACGCCACATCATGGTAAGCATGGAGGGCTACGACTACCAGTTCGGCATCGACTACCTGCGCGACGTATGGTACTCATCCTCTTACCTGCTCGACCGCAAGCAGAGCTTCAACGGCAAGGCCAAGGAGCGCTTCGAGAACTACAAGCAGCAGCCGCTCGACCTGGCCTTCGGCCCCGAGTTTACGGGCCGCCTGAAGCAATGGGGCCTCGACCCAGACCGCCGCACGGCCAGCGGCCTGAAGGCTGCCGTAATCCGCGAGAAGGGCACCAACTCAGAGCGCGAAATGGCTTACGCCTTCTGGCTGGCCGGCTTCGACGTGAAGGACGTGACGATGACCGACCTGATCAGCGGCCGCGAAACGCTGGAAGAGGTGAACGTTATCGCCTTCTGCGGCGGCTTCTCGAACAGCGACGTGCTGGGCTCGGCCAAGGGCTGGGCTGGCGCCTTCCTCTTCAACCCCAAGGCGAAAGAGGCGCTCGACAAGTTCTATGCCCGCCAGGACACCCTCTCGCTCGGCGTCTGCAACGGCTGCCAGCTGATGGTAGAACTGGGTCTGATCAACCCCGAACACCCGGCCGACAAACGCGCCCGCATGGAGCATAACGACAGCCATAAGTTTGAGTGCAACTTCGTATCGCTCACCATCCCCACCAACCGCAGCGTGATGTTCGGCTCTTTGAGCGGCTACAAAATAGGCACCTGGGTGGCTCACGGCGAGGGTAAGTTCAACCTCCCCCTGCCCGAGGATGAGTACAACGTAGTGGCCAAGTTTACCTACGACGACTATCCCGCCAACCCCAACGGCTCAAGCTACAGCGTAGCGGCCATTGCCAGCAAGGACGGGCGCCATCTGGCTATCATGCCTCACCCCGAGCGCACCATCTTCCCGTGGCAATGCGGCTACTACCCCGACGAGCGCAAGGCCGACGAGGTGACGCCGTGGATAGAAGCCTTTGTCAACGCCCGCAAGTGGGTTGAAGCACATAAGAAGTAATCCTAATTAACTACCGAGGGGCGCCGCTGAACAGACAACCAGCTGTGCCCCTTTTTCTCTGAATGATAATGAAACACCTCCTCCTCTCCCTCCTGCTGTTGACGCTCACCGCCCTGGCGGCCCTGGGCCAGACCTTCCGCTACATCACGGCGGAAGAGGGACTGAGCAGCAGGCGGGTCTATGCCATTGAGCGCGACGACAAGGGCTATATGTGGTTCCTGACGCACGACGGCATGGACCGCTTTGACGGAGCCGAGGTGGTAAACTACCAGCTTTCAGGCGACAGCCAAGAGGTCAGCCTGAGCCACATGATGGAGCTGAGCCAGATGCTTGGCGACAGCCAGGGAGGCATCTGGGTGGTGACGCAAGAGGGCGCGCTCTACCGCTTCGACCGGCAGCGCGACCGCTTTGTGCGGCGCTACCAACTGCCACTTACGCTCATGGATGAGGGCTCGCTGCCCCTCTGCCAAGGCGCCATCGACCGCTACGACCGCGTCTGGCTCTTCACCGCCACACACATCGTGCGCTACGACACAGCCACGGGAGAGGCCGCCCCGCAGCCTAACCCCTTCCACGCCCAGATAATAGACTTTATCCAGGTAAACGACTCACTCTACCTGGCCGCTACAGCCCAAGGCATCCAGCGCCTCGACCTGCAGGGCGGAAAACTGAGCCTCAGAGACCACCATACAGATGAGAAGGCAGCTGACCATAGAGAAGAAAGCCCCTCTCTCACTTTTGGCGCAGCTTCCTCTGCCAATCCTGGCACAGCTGGAATGCCCAGCCAAATCACGGCCCTCTACTACCACACCCCGAACGCCACGGTCTATGTGGGCACCAACCAGCAGGGGCTCTACGCCTACAACCCCGATAACGGCGCCTTGAGCCACATAGAGGGCGAGGTAGGCCACTACAACATCAACACCCTAACGGGATGGGACGAGCAGACGCTGCTCATCGCTACCGATGGCGGCGGCGTCTATCATCTCAACACTACCAGTGGGGTGATTCACACCTTGATGAAGAGCGACTTTAAACAGGCCAACATGCTGCGCGGCAACACCGTGCGCGACCTCTACGCCGACGAGAAACGCCGCCTCTGGCTGGCCAACTACCCCATCGGCATCGCCATGGTTGACCTGAAACAACCTCCCGTAGGCTGGTGGAAACAGAGCGTGGGCAATCCGCAGTCGCTGGTCAACGACCAGGTAAACAGCATCATGGAGGACAGCGAAGGCGACATCTGGATGGCTACCAACCAGGGCGTCAGCCTCTACCGCAAAGCCACGGGGCGCTGGCAGTCGTTCCTCAACGAGGGCCGCACACAAACGCTCCTTACCCTCTGCGAGGTGGAACCCGGCATCGTCTGGACCGCCGGCCTGGGCCCCGGCCTCCACGAAATCAACAAGCGCACGGGGCAGGTCAGTTACTTCACCCCGCAGAGCTGGAGCGGCGAGGCCATTCCTACAGACAAGTACATCCGCGCCATCTACCGCGACCCCGACGGCCTCATCTGGTCGGGTGGCCTCTTCAACCTGAAACAGGTGGACCGCATGAGGCGCAGCATCCGCCTCATCCCCCACCTGACGGGCATCTCGGCCATCACACCCTGCAACGCAGACTCGCTCTGGATTGGCTGCACGCAAGGCCTCTTCCAACTCGACAAGCGCTCTGGCCAATACCGACGCATCAGCCTGCCCGAAGAGCCCTTCTACATCTACGACCTCTGTCAGGCGCCCGACGGCACCCTCTACATCGCCACCAACAGCGCCGGACTCATCATCTACAGCCCCCAAACGGGCCATATCGAACGCTGGCACAAGGACAACTGCGCCCTCATCTCGAACAGCATCTATACCCTACTCTGCGACCACGGCAGCCAGCTGCTGATGGCCACCGAGGGGGCCGTAACCCGCTTCGACCCCAAGACCCGCCGCTTTACCAACTGGACGCGCGAACAGGGGCTGGCCACGGAGCACTTCAACGCCGCCTCGGGCGCGCTGACGCGCACAGGCGAGGTGCTGATGGGCAGTACTGAGGGGGTGCTGGTGTTTGAACGCCACCGCCTGGAGCGCGAAGCCTCACTCGCCTCGCAGCGTCTGGCCGAACACTCTACACAGATGGTGCTGAGCGACCTGACCATCTTCTACCAACAGATGAACGTGGGCGACAAGGGCTCGCCGCTAACGTGCGAACTGGACCTCAGCCCCACCCTCACGCTGCGCCATAACCAAAACTTCTTCTCGCTCAAGGTCTCTACGATTGACTACGACTCGCCCTCGCAGGTGCTCTACAGCTGGCGCCTGGAAGGGTTCAACGACCGCTGGAGCGAACCCAACCGCAACGGGCGCATCCGCATCACCAACCTGGCCCCGGGCCACTACACGCTGCGCATCCGCGCCCTATCAAACGCCGACCGCAGCCAGGTATTGCAAGAGCGCACGCTGCAGATTGTACTGACGCCCCCCTTCTGGCGCACGAACTGGGCCTACGCCATCTATCTGCTGTTACTCCTCACCCTGCTCATCCTGGGCCTGCGCTACCACTACCTGAAGCGGCAGCGCAAAATCTCGCGCGAGAAAATCAACTTCTTCATCCATACGGCTCACGACATCCGCACACCGCTCACCTTGGTACAGGCGCCGCTTGAGGAGATGAAGAGCCATGAACCACTAAGCGACGAAGGCCAACGGCAATTAGCGCTGGCGCTGAAAAACATCCACGTGCTGGTACAGCTGGTCTCTGACCTGATGCACTTTGAGCGGATAGAGAGCTACAAGGAGCCGCTCAACGTGGTGCCCACCAGCCTGAACCGCTACCTCACGGAGGTGGTGGACTACTTCCGCCCCATCGCTGAGATGCGCCACATCACGTTGCTCCTCACCGCCCCCGAGGCGGAGAAAAAGGTGTGGATAGACCGCCACAAGATGGATTCCATCGTACGGAACCTGCTGAGCAACGCGCTGAAATACACGCCTGAAGGAGGCCGCGTAGAGCTGAAGGCTACGCTCGACGTCAGACATTGGCAACTGACCGTAAGCGACACAGGCATCGGCATTCCCGCCCGCGAGCAGCGCCGCCTGTTCCACCTCTACTACCGCGCCACGAACGCCATCAACGCCAAGATTACCGGCAGCGGCATCGGCCTGCTGATGGTGAAGCGCCTCGTCAAGCGCCACCAAGGCAAACTCGCGCTCATCAGCGCCGAAGGTCAAGGCACAACCGTCAACCTCACCTTCCCACTCGCCGCCAAAGCCTACGGAAAGGGGGTTAAAGCCGCCGAAACGATGCCCCAGAATGAAACGGCTGCCGCTGTTAACCCAACAACCCACGTTTACAGCAGCAACGACGAGGCTACGGGACGGAGCGCTGAGGTTACTACACTTCACCAAGCCTCAATCCTCGTAGTGGAGGACAATGACGAGCTGCGCCGCTACCTAACCGAAGCCTTATCCGCCAACTACCGCGTGACGGCCAGCTGCAACGGCCGCAAGGCGCTGCAACGCATCGAGCAAGAGCAACCAGACGTGGTAGTGACCGACGTGATGATGCCTGAACTGCGAGGCGACGACCTCTGCCGGCAGTTGAAGGGTTCGCTGGCTACCTCACACATCCCCGTCATCCTGCTTACCGCATTGGCCGAGGAGCAGGAGGTAATCAAAGGCCTGCATTGCGGAGCGGACGACTACCTGACCAAACCTTTCCACATCGGTGTGCTAAGGGCCTCGATTGAACGCCTCCTGACCAACCGCGAGCGGCTGAAGCGCTGGTTCAGCCAAGCCGCCAACCAGCAGGAGCAACCAGCCGAAGCGGAGGCCCTCTCTACCCTGGACAGCAAATTCATGTCGGAAATGAAAGAACAGGTAGAGCGCCACATGGCCGATAAGGAGTTCAACGTAGATTCGCTCTGCCGGCAGATGGGCCTGAGCCGCACCAGCCTATATAACAAGGTCAAGGCGCTGACCGACGAATCGCCAGCCGACTACATGCGCCTGATTCGCCTGCAAAAGGCGGCCGAGATGCTGAAAACCGGCAAACAGACGGTAGCCGAAGTGGCCGAGCGCACCGGCTTCAACGACGCGAAATACTTCCGCGAGGTGTTCAAACGCTACTACCACACCTCGCCCACGCAATTTGCCAAACAAGATAACGACGCATCTACGTAGAGCGAAGCGAGACAACCCCTGGTCAAAACAGCAAACGAATCGAGATAATAACGGATAATCAAGAGAAGATAAAACGCCAAGATAACATGAAAGGAAACAAAATAGCAATGAAATTCAGCGAAAACATCTACTTGCAGTCTTTCGCCATCTTCTTCAAGCTGGGTGCCTTCACCTTAGGAGGTGGCTACGCCATGGTGCCGCTGATTGAGAACGAGATTGTAACGAAGCGCCATTGGCTGGCCAAGGAGGACTTCATCGACCTGCTGGCCATCGCCCAATCGTCGCCCGGCATCCTGGCCGTCAACATCTCCATCTTCATCGGCTACCGGCTGCGGGGCTGGCGAGGCAGCGTCATCACGGCGCTTGGAACCATTCTCCCCTCGTTCCTCATCATCCTCTCCATCGCCCTCTTCTTCCACACCTTCAAGGACAACCCCACGGTAGAGCGCATCTTCAAGGGTATCCGGCCCGCCGTAGTAGCCCTCATCGCCGCTCCTACGTTCAGCATGGCCAAGTCGGCCAAGGTAACGCGCAAAACGGTTTGGATTCCCATCCTCTCAGCCCTCCTCATCTGGCTCTTAGGCTTCTCCCCCATCTGGATTATCATCGCTGCAGGCGTAGGTGGATTTATTTATGGGAAGAAGACCCTCACAGCCTCCCTTAAAGGGAGGGGCCATGACTGACTGGGAAAAAGGTAACATAGTAACTGTTACCAAAATGAGAGACTGTACCTGTTACCCCCTTTAAGGGAGGGGGCAGGAAGGGTCTCCTATTCTGGGTGCAGGGAAGTTCTAAAGATTATGCTATACTTACAACTATTCTACACATTCTTTAAAATCGGCCTCTTTGGATTTGGAGGCGGATATGCGATGCTCTCGTTGATTCAAGGCGAGGTAGTGACACGTTATGGGTGGCTGACGCCACAGGAGTTTACTGACATCGTGGCGGTGAGCCAAATGACGCCCGGACCGATTGGCATCAACTCGGCCACCTACGTGGGCTTTACGGCTACAGGTTCTGTGTGGGGCTCGATTGTAGCCACTACGGCCGTGGTACTGCCCTCGTTTATCTTGATGCTAACCATCAGCCGCTTCTTCCTGAAGTACCAGAAACATCCGCTGGTCGAGGCGGTGTTTAAGGGTTTACGCCCGGCTGTAGTGGGTCTGCTGGCCTCGGCAGCCCTGGTGCTGATGAACGAGGAAAACTTCGGCTCGCCCTCTGACGACCTCCGCTCGTTCCTCATCAGCTGCGCCCTCTTCGCCGCCGCCTTCATCGGCACACGCTTCTACAAGCTCAACCCCATCGGCATGATTATAGCTTGCGGGGTAGCAGGCTGGTTGCTCTATTAACCGACCCACTACCCCGCAAGGTTTTATCTCAGCAAAAAAAGAGAACAATCAGAAGCGAACGCCCAAGGTGAGCATCACCTGACTGCGCTTGTTATCCACCTTAGTGGCTGGCGCAGAGCAGATGTCGTTATTCAACTCGTTGTAGAAGGGATAGAAATCGGCCTTCTGCCAGCTGTACTTGTAGGCCAAGTCGGCATAGAACATCTTGCCACGATAACCCAAACCGAGGGTGGCGATGTTTTGCGACTTGGTGTTGCAGAACTCAGTATCGGTGTTGATACTGTTAATGGGCAGTGCCTTGATGGCGTTGTCGTTGAACGCTGCCGTGGTGTAGTTGTAACCGGCACGCAGGGCGAAGTGCGACACGGGGCGCATCTCCATACCCAAGCGCAAGGTGTGTGTACCTTTCAGGCAGTTCTTCGCCTCGCCCGTCTCCCAAGCCATCTCATCTCCCTCAGGATATTTGAACTTCATCGAGGAGTAATCCTCATACTCATACTCCGCACCCAGAGCTAACATGGAGCCTACGGTATAACCCAGCGAGGCGTTGAACACCCACGGCGTAATCAGCGAGAAGTCGCGCTCCATCGGACCATTCAAATCGTTGAAGGTGTTAGCGCTGTAGCGGTCAGTCTGCGTATCGCTATTAACAAAGACATCCGAGTTCAGCACAGAACCAGTCTGTAACGTCAGGTTATACCACGTCGGGGTGTGAAGAGCCAAACCGATACGGAGCGGAGAGTCCTCAAAGGGACGGGCTATCAGACCCAGTTTCAAATCGAAACCGGAACCGTAGATGCGGTTGTCGCTCTCCAGTGAGTAGCCTTCGCCGTTACCGTAATCCTCATCGTAAAGCGCGTACTTCTTATAGTCCACATCATAGGCGCCCAGCGTAGCACCCAGGTAGATGCGGTCGTTGAAGTTGAAAGCTACATTGAAGTCGTAGCGGTCCACGCCGCCACGCTCACGGCTCTGGAAGTAGGCGTCCACCTCGTCAGGTACTACGGCATGGAGCTCATCATCAAGCAGAAAACCTTTATAACCCATAGCGCCCAGCCAGCCGGCGTCGGTATCATTCCAAATATCGGCCGAATGCAGATTTTTCAGCGGGTTTTCGCTGGGGTAATTCAAACGGAGGTACTGTTCATAATCTACCGCCTGCTGCTCCATGAGGCGCACCTGCGAGAGGTACTGGTTGTCCACGGCGCCCATCAGGCCGCTCATCGTCAGGTTGCGGTAGAGCGACTTGCTGTGGTTGTAGCTGAAGCCGAAGTTGACGTAGCGCAATGAGGTTTGGTTGCCTATCTTCATGGCATAGACAAAGCCGGCGTTGTCCAGACTCCAGCGGTACTTGTTGTTGCTGAAGGTGTTACCCTGGTAGTTGGCGTCGGTGCTGTTGATGTTGTAGCCAAAGGTTACCGAGGCGTCGTTGCTGCGGTAAATACCAATGCCGGCGGGGTTGGTTCCCATGGTGGAGAGGTCGCCACCCAAGGCGCCCATAGCGCCGCCCATACCCACGAAGCGGGCCGTTCCGTTCAGGTCGCGCTGGGCAATGTTGACGGCATCATATACGGTCTGTGCGCCTGCTCCGCATGCAAAAAGCAGAGCCACGACGCTGAAAAAAATCTTCTTCATATCGCTGTTTGTTATTACTGTTTCTGTGTCCCTGGGACGGATGATAAAAAATCTCTTAATAGAACCTCGGCCAAAACGGCTGAGGTGAGCACTTATCGGCGTCCGCCACGGCTGCCGCCTCCGCCGCTGCTGCGGGTGGCACCACCTCCACCGCCACCGTAGGATGAGCGGGAGCTGCTACCGCTGCTGTATGAACCTCGGCTGGAGTTGCTCTGGCTGCTGCGGGTGTTGACGGTGGTCTGCTCGCGACGCGTTGAGCTGCTGCTTGAACCGCGGCTGTAGGTGGTACGCTGTCCGTTGCCGCTTACGCTGCTGCCTGCCGAGCGAGTAGCTGTAGCTGTGCGTGAGGTACCTCCGACACGAGTGCCTGTGGCCTCCGTGCGGCGTACGCTGCTCTGCGTGGTCTCACTGGAACCGGTGACGCGGGTGCTGCTGGGACGCGTATAGGTCTGACGGCGGCTGGATGAAGCATCGCCGGTACGAACAGCGCCGCTGCGGGTCGAAGTGGAACTCTGACGGGTGCCTACAACGCGACGTTGCGAAGTGCCGCCGCTCTGCACGCGAGTCACACCATCGGTGCGGCGAACACCCGTGGTGGTGCTGACCCTACGGGTCGTAGTTTGCGAGCCGCGAGTAGCCGTACGGCGAGCCGTGATGCCAGGTCGGCTGCTACCCACACGGGTTGAGGAGGCGTAACGCGGAGCCATCGAGGTGCGGTTGGTGTAAGAGCCACGCGGACGATAACCGCCCCAAGGCGCTGCATGGTGTGGATGATGATAAGCCGGGCCGTACCAGCCGCCCCAATGGCAGTGGTGATGGCCATACCAGAAGGGGTCATACCAGCCTCCCCAGCCGAAACTCCAGCTGAAGTAGGGCGAAGACCAACCCCAGCCAAAGGAGTTGAAGCGCCAATCCCACCAAAGGCGATTGGTATAGGTGGGGAACGCATAGGCATAGAAACCGTCGTAATAGACGTTCCAGTCAAAGGTGTTCAGCCCATAAACAATATCAAAATAGAGCGGACTGCTGACAGGCACGGCGTAACGGGGGTTGCGGAAGCGGATGATGCGGGTGGCATACTCGTAATCATCGGCTGAGCCGTCGAAACCGCTCACCCACTCGCCATCAAGATCGCTATCTGGGCGCTCTTCGATAAAGAGCGTGTCGTTGGCGCTGGAGAAGGTATAATCTTTCGAATCGTAACGGCGGTTATAGGCATCCACATCGCGCGTATTCTTACTGCGGTCGCGCACCACGACGGTAGATTTAGCGTTCGAGGTAACCACCGTAGTGGGCGTCTCCACACGCACAGGACCTGCGGTCTCCACCTTTACCTTCGTCTCTTTCTTCTCCGTCTTCTTCTTGGAAGGAACGAAGTAGAGGTCATCATCAACCGACTGAGCTTGAAGCACTATCGGCAAGGCCAAAACAGCCATCAAGGTGAATAAGAACTTCTTCATATCACTAATAATTTATGTTTTCTACTATTTCACACCGCAAATATAGGGCCATTTGGCGAAATAAGAGAGAGATTTTCCCCCTAAATTAGTAGGGATTTCCCTAAATTGCACTACTTTTGTAATCGGAAACCCCATTTTTGAGAATCAATAACCCGTTTAGGATGAATTTTTAGCGCTTAGTTTGAATTATGCAATACATTGAATATACCCTGCGCCCCACCCCCTTCAGCGAGACGGCTACCGATCTGATTAGCGCGCTGCTGGGCGAGGTGGGCTTTGAGAGTTTTGTCACCGAGGAGGAGCAGTTGAAAGCCTACGTACAGGCCTCGCTCCACGACGCCGAAGCGGTGGCTGCCATTCTGGCCGACTTCCCCATGCCGGAGGTCGCCATTGATTACCACTACGCCGAGGCCGAGAATCGCGACTGGAACGAGGAGTGGGAGAAGAACTTCTTCCAGCCCATCGTGATTGGCGAACGCTGCTGCATCCACAGCACCTTCCACCACGATACGCCCCAGGTGGAGTACGACATCATCATCAATCCGCAGATGGCCTTCGGCACGGGCCACCACGAAACCACAGGATTGATTATCAGCGAACTGCTGGATAGCGACCTGGCTGGGCGCTCGCTACTCGACATGGGTTGCGGCACAGCCATTCTGGCCATCCTGGCCCGTATGCGCGGCGCAAAGCCCTGCACCGCCATCGACATCGACGACTGGTGCGTGCGCAACTCGGATGAGAACATCGCCCTGAATGGCGTGGACCAAATCAGCGTCTATCACGGCGACGCCTCAATCCTGGGCGACAAAGGGCCGTTTGACTACGTCATCGCCAACATCAACCGCAACATTCTGCTGGCTGACATGACTCACTACGTGGCTCGCATGAACCCGGGCGCCACGCTACTGATGAGCGGTTTCTACGTTGAGGACATCGCCGTACTGCGCGCCGAAGCCGAAAGGCTGGGACTAATCTGGCAGCACCATCGCGAGAACAACCGCTGGGCAGCCATCCGGATGGTACGTCCATAAACCTCATCCGTGTCGGAACCCCATCCACCGCAAGGAGCCTCATCCGCCCGTAAGCCTCGTTAGCTTCAGGGAGAAAAGTTTTCCCCGTTTTTATAAGGAATATCGGGGAAACTTTCGTATATTTGCCCAATTTTCATAGTTTCGACCTATTTTTACGAATAAGAATACAACAAATGAGAGTAATAGATTTGATTAACAGCACCGAGAAGACCGCCTTCTCGTTCGAGATACTGCCACCCATTAAGGGAACCGGCATTGAGAAGGTGTATCAAGACATTGATACACTTCGCGAGTTTGACCCCAAATACATCAACATTACTACGCACCGCAGCGAATTTATCTATACCGACCTGGGCAACGGCTTGTTCCAACGCAACCGCGTTCGTCGCCGCCCTGGCACCGTGGCCGTGGCTGCCGCCATCCAGAACCGCTACGGCATCACCACCGTGCCCCACATCCTCTGCAGCGGCTTCAACCGCGAGGACACGGAGTATGTGCTGCTCGACCTGCAGTTTCTAGGCATCACTGACCTGCTGGTGCTGCGTGGCGACAAGGCGAAACATGAGTCGATGTTTATCCCCGAGCCTAACGGATACAGCCACGCCGTAGAGTTGGAAGAGCAGATTAGGAGCTTCAACCAGGGTATCTGCGTGGATGGGTCGGAGATGAAACGGACCAAGACCCCATTCTCATACGGTGTGGCCTGCTACCCCGAGAAGCACGACGAGGCGCCCAACATGGAGAGTGACCTCTACTGGCTGAAGAAGAAGGTGGAAGCTGGCGCAGAATATGCCGTAACACAGCTCTTCTACGACAACCAGAAGTATTTTGAGTTTGTAAAGAAAGCGCGCCAGGCAGGCATCATGGTGCCTATTATTCCGGGCATCAAACCCCTGAAGAAAATGAGTCAGCTGAGCGTGATTCCCAAGACCTTCAAGGTCGATATACCCAAGGAACTGACCGACGAGGTGCAGAAATGCAGCAACGACGAACAGGTCAAGCAGGTAGGCATTGAATGGTGTATCAAGCAATGCCGCGAACTGATTGCCCACGGTGTACCGAGTATCCATTTCTACACCGTTTCGGCTGTAGATAGCATCCGCGAAGTGGCTAAAGTAATTTATTAACGCTATCGTAATATAGAGACGTACATGTTTGGTTTTAGCGACATCATTGGCCAGGAGGAGGCGAAGCGGCGACTGCTGCAAGAGGTGAGCGAGGGACGCATTGCCCACGCCCTGCTCTTTACCGGCCCGGAAGGGTCGGGCAAACTGCCTATGGCCTTGGCTTATGCCCGCTACCTCACCTGTACCAGCCCTACGGCAACCGACGCTTGTGGCTGCTGCCCCTCGTGCGTGAAATGGGAGAAGCTGATTCATCCGGACGTACATTTCGCCTTCCCCATCGTAAAGAAAGCCAAGAAAGAGGTGTGTAACGACTACCTGCCCAACTGGCGCAGGCTGCTCTCTGCGGGCAGCTATTTCAACCTGAACCACTGGCTGGACGAAATGGAGGCAGAAAACAGCCAAGCCCTGATTTACACCCGCGAGAGCGATGAGATAATCCGCAAACTGAGTCTGAAATCGAGTCAGGGCGGCTACAAGATTATGCTCATCTGGCTGCCTGAACGGATGCACGAAACCTGCGCCAACAAGCTGCTGAAGCTGCTGGAGGAGCCGCCAGAGAAGACCCTCTTCCTGCTGGTGAGCGAGGCACCGGAACAGTTACTGCCCACCATCCTGAGCCGTACGCAACGATTCCATCTGCCGCGGCTGGATGAAACCACCATCGCCACGACGCTGGAGAGGCAGTATGGCGTCATGCCTCAAGAGAGCCATAACCTGGCCCACATCGCCAACGGCAACTTTATCCAAGCGCTTCAGGCCATCCATCTGAACGAACGCAGCCGGCTCTACTTCGACCTCTTCGTCAGCCTGATGCGCCTCTCCTACCAACGCAAAATCCGCGAGATGAAGCAGTGGAGCGAAGAGGTGGCAGGCATGGGGCGTGAACGGCAAAAGGAGTTCCTGGAGTATGCCCAGCGGATGGTGCGCGAGAACTTCATCTACAACCTGCACCAGCAGCAGATGAACTACATGACCACCCCCGAACAGCAGTTTGCCGTACGCTTCGCCCCCTTCATCAACGAACGCAACGTGATGGGGATGATGGATGAACTGAGCGAGGCGCAACGACACATTGAACAGAACGTCAACCCACGCATGGTCTTCTTCGACTTCTCGCTGAAGATGATTGTGCTCTTGAAACAGTAACGCATTAACCCTATAATATAAACCATGAGGAGACCTCAACAGAGCATTTTGAATTATGACAGAGTTTAAGATACACAACGGAAGCGGTGGCCTTTGCTGCAAGAGCTGCGGCCGACAGGACCACCAGCTGAATACCTACGATTGGCTGGCCGACATTCCGGGCAATGACCAGGAGACCGACCTGGTGGAGGTGCAGTTTAAAAACACCCGTAAAGGGTATTATCACAACAGCAACCACCTGCCGCTGGAGAAGGGTGACATCGTGGCCGTAGAGGCCTCGCCCGGTCATGATATCGGCGTGGTAACGCTGACGGGCAGCTTAGTGCCTATCCAGTTGAAAAAGGCCAACCTGAAGTCGGAAGCAGACATCAAACGTATCTACCGCAAGGCTAAACCGGTAGATATGGAGAAATATGAAGAGGCCAAAAGCCGTGAACACAGCACCATGATTCGAGCCCGGCAGATTGCCTTGGACCTGAATCTGCAGATGAAGATTGGCGACGTAGAGTATCAAGGCGATGGAAACAAAGCCATCTTTTACTACATTGCCGACGAGCGCGTGGATTTCCGCCAACTCATCAAAGTACTGGCTGAGGTGTTCCGCGTGCGCATCGAGATGAAGCAAATTGGCGCACGCCAAGAGGCCGGACGCATTGGCGGCATCGGTCCCTGCGGACGCGAGCTCTGCTGCGCCACCTGGATGAAGAGTTTCATCTCCGTTTCAACCAGCGCAGCCCGCTACCAAGACATCTCACTCAATCCTCAGAAGCTGGCCGGTCAATGCGCCAAGTTGAAATGCTGCCTTAACTACGAGGTGGACTGCTACGTGGAGGCTCAGAAACGACTCCCCTCGCGCGAGATCCAATTGGAGACGCTCGACAACACCTATTTCTATTTCAAAGCGGATATTCTGGCCAACCAGATTACCTACTCTACTGACAAACAGATTCCGGCTAACCTGGTTACTATCAGTGGACGCCGAGCTTTTGAGGTGATTTCGCTGAATCGCAAAGGTATCAAGCCTGAAAGCCTTTTTGAGGAGTCAAACAAACCCGAAGCCAAGAAGCCCGTGGATTTGCTGGAGCAAGAGAGCCTGACCCGCTTTGACCGCAACGGCAAGAAGAGCAACAAAAAGAAAAAGAAGGGAGGCGACAAAGCACCCACAGCTGAAGCCCAACGACAAGAAGGAGGTAAAAACGCCGATAACAAGAACCCGAACAAAGCACAGGGCGGAAAGCAACAAGGCGGTAAACCGCAACAACAGCAAGGCGGTAAGCCGCAGCAACCTCAGCAGGGCAACAAACCAAAGCAACCTCTGCAAGGCGAAAAGCAACAGCAACCTCAGCAGGGCAACAAACCAAAACAGCCTCAGCAAGGCGAAAAGCAACAGCAACCTCAGCAGGGCAACAAACCAAAACAGCCTCAG
>CAMAMO010000030.1 GCA_945836915.1 uncultured Mediterranea sp. | reverse complement strand
GAAAAAAGCATAACTTTTGTATGATTATTCCAAAATAAAGCTATACCTTTGTGCTGTTTACAGCGCATAAGCTGACACCTATTATTAAGAACTATCAACAAATTAGATTTTTTAATCGTAGTATGAAAAGAGATCAAGTCATTTTTGACATTATCGAGCAAGAGCATCAGCGCCAACTCAAGGGCATCGAGCTGATTGCTTCAGAGAACTTTGTAAGTGACGAGGTAATGCAGGCCATGGGTTCATGCCTCACCAACAAGTATGCTGAAGGCTACCCCGGCAAACGCTACTACGGTGGCTGCGAAGTGGTGGACCAGAGCGAGCGCATCGCTATCGACCGCCTGAAGCAGATTTTCGGTGCCGAATGGGCCAATGTACAACCTCACTCAGGTGCACAGGCTAACGCTGCCGTTTTCCTGGCTGTCCTCAACCCTGGTGACAAGTTCATGGGTCTGAACCTGGCACATGGTGGTCACCTCTCTCATGGTTCCTTGGTCAACACCTCTGGTATCATCTATACGCCGTGTGAATACAACCTCAACAAGGAAACAGGCCGCGTAGATTACGACCAGATGGAGGAGATTGCCCTGCGCGAACGTCCAAAGTTGATTATCGGTGGTGGTTCAGCTTACTCACGCGAATGGGACTACAAACGTATGCGCGAAATTGCCGACAAGATTGGAGCTATCTTCATGGTTGATATGGCTCACCCCGCCGGATTGATTGCTGCCGGTCTGCTCGACAATCCCGTGAAGTACGCCCACATCGTCACCTCAACGACCCATAAGACCCTCCGCGGTCCTCGCGGTGGTATCATCATGATGGGTAAGGACTTCCCCAACCCTTGGGGCAAAACCACTCCTAAGGGCGAAATCAAGATGATGTCTCAACTGCTCGACTCAGCCGTATTCCCCGGTATCCAGGGCGGTCCGCTGGAGCATGTCATCGCAGCAAAGGCCGTAGCCTTCGGTGAGATTCTGCAACCTGAATGGAAAGAGTACGCCATGCAAGTGAAAAAGAACGCCGCCACCCTGGCTCAAGCACTGGTTGACCGCGGCTTCACTATTGTCAGTGGTGGTACGGATAACCACTCTATGCTGGTTGACCTGCGCTCTAAATATCCCGATCTCACGGGTAAGGTAGCCGAGAAGGCACTGGTAGCTGCTGATATCACTGTGAATAAGAACATGGTTCCCTTCGATACCCGCTCAGCCTTCCAGACTTCAGGTATCCGCCTCGGTACACCTGCCATTACCACCCGCGGTGCCAAGGAGGATTTGATGATTGAGATTGCAGAAATGATTGAAAAGGTACTCTCTAACGTGGATAATGAGGCCGTTATCACAGAGGTTCGCGCTCACGTTAACGAGTTGATGAAGAACTATCCCATCTTTGCCTACTAATCCAAATAATTAATAACTCACCCCGTCAGCCTGCCCCTTTGGCAGACCGACGGGGTGATTATTTACTACGCTATGAAGCCAGCCACTATCCAACTGAACCATCTTACCATCGGTTACCGCCGTAAACAGCGTCTCTACCCTATTGCCAGCCACCTGCATGCCACCCTCTACGGAGGCGAATTGACCTGTCTGCTGGGGGCCAACGGCGCAGGCAAATCCACCCTGCTACGCACCCTCTCCGCCTTCTTACCGCCACTCGAAGGGTCAGTAGAGATTATGGGCAAGCCGATATCAGCGTTTACGGACAAGGAGCTGGCACGCCATGTCAGCGTGGTACTTACCGAGCGTATTGAAGTGCAGGGACTGCGTGTACATGAAGTAGTAGCCCTTGGCCGCACACCCTATACCGGCCTGCTGGGTCAGCTCACAACTGCCGATCAAACCCAAGTTGACGAGGCTATACGCCTCACTGGCATCACCCCATTGGCCAATCGCCCCATTGACACGCTGAGCGACGGCGAACGGCAGAAGGCGATGATAGCCAAAGCACTGGCTCAAGACACCCCTGTCATCTACCTGGACGAGCCAACCGCCTTCCTAGACTACCCCAGCAAAGTGGAGATGATGCAGCTACTCCACCGCCTGAGCCGCACTACGGGCAAGACTATTTTCCTCTCCACGCACGACCTTGATCTGGCACTCCAGATGGCTGATACCATCTGGCTTCTCCACCGTTCCGGCTCCCTCACCACGGGCCTCCCCGAGGATTTGATTCAAGATGGCACCCTCCCTAAGTTCTTCGAAAGTGAAGGTATCTCCTTTGATTCACAGACCGGCCATTTCCGTGTAAAGCAACCCACAAACCGCCGCATTCAGGTCGTTGGCGAAGGTCTCCCCCTTCTACTCCTCACCCGCGCCCTGAACCGCAACGGCATTGCCACAGAGCCAATTGCAGCCGAGAACCTCACGTCTGCAGAGAACACCAGGATACAGATTCTAACCTCGGCCGAGGGAGAGACACTCTACCACGTCGCCCCTCAACAAACTATCTACCCTACACTGAAGGCCCTCTTGCAATCACTCTGAATCCTAAAGCGGAGAAGAAGAGTCGTAGCTCTAAGGTAGGTCTAAGGTAACTCCCAAGTTCCTCCCAAGTAACTCTAATCTTCCTCTAATCCCAGATTAGAGAATCGTTAGAGAAACATTAGAGACTGATTAGAGATTGATTAGAGCTAAAGCGAAGGAGGGGCGAATGAACCTCATTGCGTCAGTAGAATAACACGAGATTAGGGAAGGCTAAATCATCGGCACACGTAAGCTGCATGGCTACAGTAAAGGCCCCAAAGAAGCGCGCATTCTTTATAAAATAGTGGGGAATCATGCGGATAAAAGGCTCTGGCTGCTCTAACATCTTGGCCATATCTGCTACCATCAGGAAGCGACACGTGGAGGAGAGAGAACTCTGCATACGCTCATACTTCTCATCCCCTTCAATCACCTCCTGACGCTGAATAAAGCCTTGATAGCTAATCAGGCTCTCCTTACGGTTGGAGATAAGCAAACAGTCATTGTAATAATCCAAATAGAGCGGCCCTTCATGGGGAAGTCCGACAAGTCCTGAGAAGAGCACCCCATCGGGCAGAGTCAGTACCTTCTCACCCCGCTTTGGGGGATAGAGCGAACGGAGCAATTGATTGGCCTTTTGCCTATCAACCAGAGGCAAGATAGCCACAGCGTGAGCCAAAGAGTCGCTATCCGTGAAGAGACAGAACTGCACATGCTCACCGCCATACTCCTGCACGAAGCTTTTCCACCTCAAAGCGGAAAGGGTGTCGCTCAGCATCGCATACTGAGCTAAAAAATCCCACGTCATCCGCTTATCGGTCAACGAATAGTTATGATAGAGTAACGTAGTCGATGGGTACATAACGCCAGAAGGTACTTCGGTAGGCTGCTGCTGTTTCAACAAATGAATAAATGACTGGTTGATTGTATCAGCATCACGGCAAACGCCAGAGCAGTAGATTGCCTCCTCCTCCAGCTTCAGTTCATATACTGTCCAGTCGCCCACATCGGTCTGCTTGCGCAGTGAATCCGCCCCCATTGAAACCCCTGTCATACGGATGTAGAGACGAGCCTCAGCCTGCATCTTCGCCTCAATAGGCAGGGATTTGAAAGATTTCATATAAGCCAGAGAGTGACGTGAGTGATAGGTGTCAATTACCTGCTCAATCAGCCGTTTCTGGAAACTGGCCACCAAGAAATTTCGGGTTAGACAAACGGAGAGAAAACGTCCGTCAACCATGGGGTAGATACGAATCTCCTCCCCGTGATAATCTATATACTTTGAGGGGAACGCCGCTGATGTAGATTTCTCAATAAAGTTTTCCATCAAATCATAGTCTCCTCTACCCATCGCACAATAGAGTACCTGATTGGTAGGATCGTCGGGCTTATGGAAACTGAGCAACATCTTGTTCATCTGAATGCTGAGCCCATGAGGTGCCTCATCCTGAAGCGCATGGAGTTCATCCTTAAGAAGGACAAAGAGGTCTGAGGCATAGAGAAAAACCCCGTCTTGACTGCATTTCATTCCGTCTATTGACCGCACCAATTCGTCAAGCTGATCCGTCTCAACTACGGCCGACACATCATCTGGAACCAGTGTAAAAAGGTCAAAATCCTGCCGATGCTCCTCCGCACTGAGACGGAAGAACGAGTAAACCCCAAAAGCCGTGCAGAGCAATACTATGGAGAGTATGACAGCTAAACGTATAATGAGTTTTAACTTCATGGCTTGACAGAATGATTCTAACTCTAATATTCGGTACAAAAATAGCACTTATTCCTAACAAAGCAAAACTATTTTTATAAAAAGTTTGTAGTAAAAGTGTTATTTCTCCAATAATCTGCCAAGAATAACAAAATCGTGATATGAAATGTTTTTAAAATGTAATATGTAATTGATCATAAGCCAAGTGAACATGGGGCGGAAGTTGACGTTCTACCTCGGCATGAAGGCCCAGATGGTGGGCAGCATGGATGAGATAGGTTTCACGAGGGTGCAGCCGCTCAATGACGCGCAGCGCCTCGTCAACCGTCTGATGCGTGGGGTGCGGTTTAAAGCGTAAGGCGTTAAGGACCAGCACTTCCACCCCCTGAAGCAGTTGATAAGACGCCTCGGGCATAGTGAGCATATCCGTCACATAACCCAAACGATTGGCAATGCGGTAACCCAAAATGGAGAGCTTACCATGCATTACCTCCAGAGGTACTACCTCTATCCCGCCAACCGTAAAAGGCTCACCGGGATGTACCTCTATCAAATCCATCTTAGGAATACCTGGATAGTTCTTATCCACAAAGCAATAAGGCATGCGCATGCGCAGATGCTTAGCTGTAAGGGCATTGGCAAAGACGGGTATCTCACCAAACTGACAGAAGGGACGCAAATCGTCCAGACCGCCTACGTGGTCGTAATGCTCGTGAGTAATCAGTACCGCATTGATTTGGCGGAATGGCAATGCCATCATCTGTTGGCGGAAGTCGGGACCGCAATCCATCAAGAGGCGTGTTTGTTCCACATCAATCAGCGCCGAACAGCGCAGCCGCTTGTCTCGTTGATCCAAGGAGGTACATACGGGGCATTGACACCCCACTTCGGGTACGCCGGTAGAGGTACCTGTTCCAAGAAAAGTGAGAGAGATAGAAGCTTTGTTCATGCTATTTGGGTTTACATACTGGTATCTTCATAGCGGTAGAGTTCCCAAGAGTCTCCTTTCCGTCGGAAATAAAAGAGATTGGAATAGCCGTTACCTATACCATTAATTTTTAATATCTTACGATTCGATTTACTCGAAGCATGCTGTCCGTAATCGATATTCGACAATTTCTCCTGGGGCATCATAGGACTGAAAGCAGACCACTGGGATGCGGGAATCGTGGTCTCCAGTATGGAGAACTCGTCATCAGGATCAATCGTAACAAACTGCAGCCGCGGTGCCAAGTGCTGCTGCTGGAAGATGGAGTCGTTAGCAAATTGGGTGTAGAAGCGGATAAAATCACCTTCTCCTTCATCGGGCATCGTATGTTGATTGATTGCCTCGAGCATCCAAACACCTTTCACCTTCTCAAAATAGTATTTCTTCAAGAGGCGGTCGTGAAGAAAGAGCCAAGTTACCTGTACAGAGACCAACGTAGTATCGCCAACCAGGTCCATCTGCTCCTCCTTGTCAAAAATCAAGGTATAGAGACTCTCGTTGGCAAACAAATCGTCGTGGGTCCAATCACTCTTCTCAATTTTCAATGGAATATCCTCTTTATAATAAGGTAGAGGAAACTTGGTGCGTTGCAGTTGTAGTTTGCGATCCTGCGCATAGTTGAAGATGAAGTCGTCGAAGAGCTCATCCGCCTCAATGGGCGTTGGCTCTTCGACCACCTCAACTTGAAGGGTATCGGCCTTGTGCTTGATGGAGTCCACCTGCGACGTTATTTGTTCGAAGGGGTCGTACGAAGGTTTCTTCTGACCACACCCGCACAAAGCCAGGGCAACCAGTGCCCAAATCACTTTTCTGGTCATCATATCAACAAACCAGTAGGGTTCTATTTATTTTATAAGACGCGCTTTTAGTTTATCCAACATATCGACGGTCATCTTCTGCAGGTCATACTGCGGCTGCCACCCCCACTCCTGACGGGCACAACTATCATCGAGTGAATCGGGCCAGCTGTCAGCAATTGATTGCTTCAGCGGATCAACCTCATAGATCATCTTAAAGTCGGGCATTGACTTGCGAATCTCGGCATAAATCTGTTCCGGTTCAAAACTCATGGCCGTAACATTAAAACCATTACGGTGAATCAAACTAGCGGGATCAGCCTCCATCAGTTCAATAGCCGCCTTCAACGCATCAGGCATATACATCATGTCCATGTAGGTACCCGCCTTGATAGGACATACAAACTGCTCGCCCCGAACAGCAGAGTAGTAGATATCCACGGCATAGTCTGTGGTACCGCCACCCGGAGGAGTGACATTCGAAATGATTCCGGGGAAACGCACCGAACGGGTATCCACCCCATACTTCAGGAAGTAGTAGTCGCTGAGCAACTCGGTCGTCACCTTAGTCACACCATACATCGTACGCGGACGCTGTACAGTGTCCTGAGGAGTCATGATGTGAGGCGTAGAGGCACCGAAAGAGCCAATAGAGCTGGGTGTAAAGACGGCACAACCCAATTCACGCGCCACCTCAAGCACATTCCACAAGCCATCAATACCAATCTTCCACGCCAGTTTAGGTTTGTTCTCTGCCACTACTGAAAGAAGAGCTGCCAGGTTGTAGATAGCGTCAATCTGGTGTTTTTTCACCACGTCAGCAATTGCCTCAGCGTCGGTTACATCCGCCAGTTCCATAGGGCCAGTTTCACGCAGAACGCCTTTAGGCTCTGCACCTTTAACATAACCAGCCACCACGTTTGCGCCACCATAGATTCTGCGCAACTCCATTGTGAGTTCCGATCCTATTTGACCGGTAGCTCCAATTACAAGAACTTTTTTCATAGGTAAAATCAATATAAGTGCTTTTTACTCAATACAAGTATAATAGACTTGATTTTTTCAAGGCGCAAAGATACGGATTTTTTTTTCAATGTTCTACCACATTGCTATTGTTTATTTGAAAAAAAATGCTGTAATTTGCAGAGCAAAAGGGCTAAAATAGCCACAAACCCATTTTTTGATAACAAATTGTATATTTATGTACGGAAGAATGAAAGAGCATCTCTGCCAGACACTGGCCGAGATTAAAGAGGCAGGCCTCTACAAAGAGGAACGCCTGATTGAGAGCCCCCAACAAGCCGCCATTACGGTGAAGGGGGGCGAAGTGCTTAACTTTTGTGCCAACAACTACCTAGGCCTTTCTAACAACCCTCGTCTGATTGCTGCTGCACAACAAATGATGGATCGCCGCGGCTATGGTATGTCGTCAGTACGCTTTATCTGCGGTACGCAAGACATCCACAAAGAACTTGAAGCGGCTATCAGCGACTATTTCCATACAGAGGATACCATTCTCTACGCCGCATGCTTCGACGCCAACGGCGGTGTGTTCGAGCCACTGTTGACTGATGAAGATGCCATTATCTCTGACTCACTGAACCACGCTTCAATCATCGACGGCGTTCGCCTCTGCAAGGCAAAGCGTTACCGCTATGCCAATGCCGACATGGCCGAACTGGAGAAATGTCTGCAAGAGGCACAGGCCCAGCGCTTCCGCATCGTGGTTACGGACGGCGTCTTCTCTATGGACGGCAATGTGGCCCCAATGGATAAAATTTGCGATTTGGCTGAGAAATATGACGCCCTCGTCATGGTGGATGAGTCTCACTCTGCCGGTGTGGTCGGTGCTACGGGTCACGGTGTGAGCGAACTTTACAACACCTACGGCCGCGTAGATATCTACACTGGCACACTGGGCAAGGCCTTTGGTGGCGCTATGGGTGGTTTCACCACAGGCAGAAAGGAGATTATCGACCTGCTGCGCCAGCGTAGCCGCCCCTATTTGTTCAGCAACTCTGTAGCTCCTGCCGTAGTGGGTGCCAGCTTGGAGGTCTTCAAGATGCTGAAAGAGAGCAATGCCTTGCATGACAAGTTGGTTGAAAACGTCACCTACTTCCGCGAAAAGATGTTAGCTGCAGGCTTTGACATCAAACCTACACAGAGTGCCATCTGCGCCGTGATGCTCTACGACGCCAAGTTGTCACAAGTCTTCGCTGCTAAGATGCAAGAAGAGGGAATCTACGTCACCGGTTTCTACTACCCCGTGGTACCCAAAGGCCAAGCCCGTATCCGCGTACAGCTCTCAGCCGGTCATGAGCGTGAGCACTTGGATCGCTGCATCGCCGCCTTCATCAAGGTAGGCAAGGAGCTTGAGGTAATTAAGTAATCCCCATCCAGATAACCATAAAGAAATGACCCAACGCACGAGGATATCCTCAGCGTTGGGTCATTTCTTTATTCCATGAAGGAGATTACTTACGCTGGCCCAGTTTCTCATCAATGTGATAGAGACCGGCCTCACCAGCCTTCTCAATCATATCCACAATACCTTGAGCGGTCTCTTCCTCCTCAACCTGCTCACGTACAAAGCCCCAGAGGAAATCCTGAGAAGCCTTGTCCTTAGCGGCAGAAGCCACATCAACCAGATTGTCAATCAGGCGAGATACGCGGCACTCATGCTCATAGACCTGCTTGAACACCTCCAGCGGCGTACCGAAATCGTTGGGCACCACGTCAATCTTATCTACCTCGGGTTTACCACCACGCTTAATGGTCCAGTTAGCCAACATGTTGGCGTGTTCCCACTCTTCAGCAGCCTGTTTTTTCAACCAGGCTGCCATTCCACCAAAACCTTTGTTAGCCATATAGAACGACATGGCCAAATAGAGATTTGATGACCACAACTCAGCAGTAATCTGCTCATTCAATGCTTTTACTAATTCTTCTTTAATCATAGGTCTTTAGTATTATAGTTGTTTATAGGTTAAGTTTATTAGTTGACAAGATAACAAGTTGACCAGTTAACAAGTTGACAGGTTGACAAGAAATAAACTTAATTTTTAATCTTTAACGATTTCGTCACTGTAATAGGCTTGCGGCAGAGAGCGGCAGTTGTATTTTGAAGCCATAATCTCACCATAAGCCCCAGCAGAGAGGAGGGCGAAGAGGTCGCCTCGTTTAGCTGCAGGGAGCATCACACCCTTGGCAAAGACGTCAGATGACTCACAGATGGGACCTACCACATCATAGGTCTGCGCAGGCTCTTCGGAAGTGAGGTTCAGTATAGAGTGATGCGCCTGATAAAGCGCAGGGCGTATCAGATCAGTCATACCAGCGTCCAAGATAGCGAACTGTTTGTTGGTACCCTGTTTGACGTAGAGCACACGCGACAGCAGAGCGCCACACTGTCCCACGATGGAACGGCCCAACTCAAAGTGCAGACTCTGACCAGGACGTAATTTCAGGTTATTGGCATAGGTGGCAAAGTAATCGGCAAAATTGGGCACTGGGTGCAGTGTAGGTTGCTGATAATCAATACCAAGTCCACCGCCTACATTGATACTCTCCACCTTGACACCTGCAGTCTCCAGCTGTTCCTGAAGTTCGTTGACACGGTGACTCAGCGCTACAAAATCGTCCATTTCCAGAATTTGTGATCCGATGTGGAAGTGCAGTCCTACGAAGTGTACATGCTCCATCTGTTTGGCCAGCTGAATAACATACTCCATGTCGCGCATGGAGATACCGAATTTATTCTCAGCCAGACCAGTGGTAATGTTGGCATGGGTATGAGCACCCACATCAGGGTTGATGCGGAAAGCTACACGGGCCACCTTATCAGCCTCAGCAGCCAATTGATTGATAACCTCAAGCTCGGGTACAGACTCTACGTTGAAGCAGCAGATGTCGTGTTCCAGACCTAGACGAATCTCCCAATCGGCCTTGCCTACACCAGCAAAGACCACCTTACTGCCAGGGAAACCAGCCTCGATTGCCGCACGAATCTCACCGCCACTCACACAGTCGGCCCCCAAACCAGCTGCGCTGATGGCTCGCAAGATACGCGGGTTAGCATTAGCCTTAACAGCATAATGCACTTCATAGTTTTTATAGGCAGCCACCTCACGTTTGATGGTGGCCAAGGTCTGCTCCAACACCACCATATCGTAGAAATAGCAGGGTGTGGAGAGGCTGTTCAGTTGTTTTGTTGGAAATGATATTGCGCTCATAAAATGGTATTATGAAAAGAGTTCTTTGCTCAGTGCCTGAAGTGCACGCTTCTTATCCGACTGACGCACCAGGAAGGAAATGTTGTAGTTGCTGCCTCCGTACGAAATCATCCGAACGGGCACCTCGCGCATAGCGTCGAGCGCCTTTGTTTCAAAGCCTACGTTCTCCCAATCCAAATCGCCCACCACGCAGATGATGCACATATCCTCATCAACGGTTACGGTGCCAAATTTTCGCAGTTCGTCGAGAATATCGTTAAGATGACGTGTATTGTCGATAGTGACAGAGACACCCACCTCTGAGGTACAAATCATATCGATTGAGGTGTGAAAGCTCTCGAAGATTTCAAACACCTTACGAAGGAACCCGTAGGCCAACAACATACGACCTGACTTGATTTTGATAGCCGTAATGTTGTCCTTGGCAGCTACAGCCTTGATTTTATGCAGTTCCGTTTCATTCGAAATCAATGTACCAGGCGCTTTGGGGTCCATGGTGTTAAGCAGACGTACGGGGATATTGGCAAACTTAGCCGGCTGAATGCAGGTAGGATGCAGAATCTTGGCACCGAAGTAGGCCAGCTCAGCGGCCTCCTCAAAGTGAAGGTTACGTACGGGCTGGGTGTTCTCTACAAATCGAGGGTCGTTATTGTGCATACCGTCAATGTCAGTCCAGATTTGAATCTCCTCCGCCTTGATAGCCGCACCAATCAATGAAGCGGTGTAGTCGCTACCGCCGCGTTGCAGATTATCAATCTCGCCATAGGCATTGCGGCAGATGTAACCCTGCGTAATATAGATTTCAGCGTTAGGCTGCTGATCTAACTGTTCGCGCAACTTTTCGCGGATGTAAGCAGCATCTGGCTCAGCGTTCTTGTCTGTACGCATATACTCCAAGGCTGGCAACATGGCCGAGTTTACGCCACACTCCTGCAGATAGAGGTTGACCATTCCGGTTGAAATCAGCTCACCCTGAGCCAAAACAGCCTTTTCATCAAAGAGGGTGAAGAAATCCTTGGCGTGCGAACGGATTTCATCGAAGTTGGCCTTAATCAATTCTAAGCCTTTCTGCTTGAACTCCTGCGTGGCATAGAGTTCATCCACATGACGGCGGTACTTGCCCTCCAGACGGTTGATGATGTCGTTTGCACCCTCGGTGTTCTTGCGATAGAGGTATTCAGAAATCTCCACCAAGGTGTTGGTGGTACCCGACATAGCCGACAAAACCACAATCTTACGTTCCCCATCATTAATCAGTTGGGCCACGTCCTTCATTCGCTGGGCACTGCCCACCGATGTTCCTCCAAACTTTAATACTTTCATTCCTTCTCTCGGTTTTTTATAGTTGTTATTATTATTTTTTCTGTCTCTTCTTCTACTGTTTTTTCTAGATACTCTTCGGCTGAAATCTATTTTGTAGCGTCTCCCTCAGAAATCGTTAGAGTGTCAGAGTCCTCCTCAGTGCCTGTTAGCGTCTCACTCTCCTCCTCGAATGTTTCCTCTTCATGAACCTCTTCTGTGGCCTCCTCCATCACCGCCTTTTGCAGCAGGGCGGGGTCAATGAACTCATCGGTCACCTCTGTCAGGTGATGATCTTCGCAACGGAACACACGGCCGGGGAATTCTTTAATCAGTTGCAGGTTGTGTGTAGTCATCAGCACCAGCGAACCGGCTTTGCAGATAGCGTGCAGCAACTTCACGATGTAACGTCCGGTCTCTACGTCAAGATTACCCGTAGGCTCATCGGCCAAGATAATCTGGGGCGAATTGAGCATGGCTCTCGCAATGACGATACGCTGCTGTTCGCCGCCAGAGAGTTCCGCAGGCATCTTGTACCCCTTGGTCTCCATGCTCACCAATTTAAGCACCTCGGTGATGCGGTCCTTTATCTCCGCCTTGTTTTTCCAGCCGGTAGCCTTTAATACAAAAGCCAAGTTGTCACTTACCGTACGGTCAGTCAGTAGTTGGAAGTCTTGGAATACGATACCCAGTTGTCTCCTCAGCTGCGGGATATGGCGCTGCTTGATGTGCATCAGGTCATAGTCCATCACCCGTGCCTCGCCATCGGCGATATCAAGCTCGCAATAGATGGTCTTGAGCAGGCTCGTCTTGCCTGAGCCCACCTTGCCAATCAGATAGACAAACTCGCCTGGACGGAAGTGAATGTTTACCTCGTCCAGGATACAGAACTCCTGCTGATAGATGGAGACGTTACGGTATTGTATCAATGCTTCTTCCATGTGCTGCTATGGCGTTCGATCAGTTCGTTGGCTAAATCTTCAATGCTCAGCCCCTTGCTAGTCAAGAGTACAATGAGGTGGTACAGCATGTCGGCGCCCTCGTAAATCAAGCGTTCGTTACTGCCGTTACAGGCCTCGATAATAGTCTCCACAGCCTCTTCGCCCACCTTCTGAGCCATCTTATTGACGCCGCTCTGAAAAAGTGAGGTGGTGTACGACCCTTCGGGCATCTCGGTATAGCGGTGATTGATAAACTCTTGCAGCTCCTTAAAAAACATCACTGGCTGACTGTTAGTCTCTCCCCAACAGGTATCTGTGCCGGTATGGCATACAGGGCCTACGGGGTGTACGTAGATCAGCAGGGTGTCATTGTCACAATCTGACTTAATCTCCACCACGTTGAGGAAGTTTCCACTCTCCTCGCCCTTCGTCCACAGGCGCTGCTTGGTACGGCTGTAGAAGGTTACCTGGCCTGTCTGAACCGTTTTTTCGTACGCTTCTCGGTTCATAAAGCCCAGCATCAACACCTTCTGGGTGTTAGCATCCTGAATAATAGCAGGCACTAAGCCGTTCATCTTTTCAAAGTCTAATGACATATCGTTCATCATTTAATCCAATACTCTATTTCTTCATTACCCCCACCCTATTTGCGCATGGGGATTCCGTGGGTGCAAAGATACGATTTTAATTCGGGAATCCTAATCTCACCGAAGTGAAAAACGCTGGCAGCCAGTGCTGCATCCGCTTTTCCTTGAGCAAAGACCTCCAAAAAGTGCTCCTTGGCCCCTGCACCGCCCGATGCGATGACAGGAATGGCCAGTTGCGTAGCCAGCCGAGCCAGCGCTTCGTTGGCAAAACCAGTCTTCACACCGTCGTGGTTCATGCTGGTGAAGAGAATCTCACCAGCACCGCGTTCCTGGGCCTCATGAGCCCATGAGAAGAGTTCCTTATCCACAGGCACCCGTCCACCGTTGAGGTAACATTGCCAGTGGCCGTCGCAAGCGGAGTCTGCCTTTCCCGAGAGTTCATTACAGCGGGCGTCAATGGCCACCACGCAGACCTGCGAACCAAAGTGACTGGCAATCTCATCAATCAGCTGGGGCCGCTTGATAGCCGACGAATTGATAGAAATCTTGTCTGCGCCAGCATGAAGCAAACGGTCCACATCGGCCAGCTCATGAATACCACCCCCCACGGTAAAGGGAATGCTAATGTTGGCGGCGATGCGCTTCACCAGCTCAGTAAAGGTCTTGCGCCCCTCGTAGCTGGCCGTGATATCCAGGAAGACCAGTTCGTCGGCCCCCTGCTCGCTATATGTACGGGCCAATTCCACAGGGTCGCCCGCCTGACGCAGGTTGACAAAGTTGGTTCCTTTCACGGTCTGTCCATCCTTGATATCCAGACAGGGTATGATACGTTTTGCTAACACTTCTTACTTCGAATTAAAAACTATCTGATAATAAAATGTTCAATATCACGCAGCGAAATGCGCCCCTCGTAAAGCGCCTTACCAAAAATCACGGCTGGCACCTTGGCCTCCTCCAAGTTGTAGATATCCTCTATGCCGCTCACCCCGCCGCTGGCTACCAGGGTCAATTCAGGGAATGCGCCCAAAATCTCACGGTAGAGGGCGATGGATGGGCCCTTCAACATACCGTCACAACTGATATCGGTACAGATTACCTGGCGGACACCCTTTTCGGTGTAATGGGCCAAAAAGGGCATCAGCGGTTGCGTCGTCTCTTCTTTCCATCCGTTTACCGCAATCCGCTTCTCCTTAACGTCTGCCCCCAAGATAATTTTCTCTGCCCCGTAGCGTGCAATCCACGAGGTAAAGCGTTCGGGGTCAGTTACGGCAATGCTGCCGCCAGTCACCATCTGCGCCCCGTTTTCAAAGGCTATCCGCAAATCTTCATCGCTTTTCACCCCGCCACCAAAATCAATAATCAGGTTGGTGCGCTTGGCAATGGCGTTGAGCGTGCGGTAGTTCACAATGTGATGCGAGGCAGCCCCATCCAAATCCACCACGTGCAGACGTGTAATGCCATGGGCCTCCATTTCCAAGGCCACCTCTACGGGATCTTCGTTATAGACCTTCTTGCTGGCATAATCGCCTTGCGACAGCCTTACACAGTGACCGTCTATGATATCAATGGCTGGAATCAGTTGGATCATATATTTAATAAGGTATATTACAGTTCAAGGAAATTGGTTAAGATACGCTCGCCCACCGCACCGCTCTTCTCGGGGTGAAACTGGGTGGCATAAAAGTTATCGCGCTGCAACGAAGCGCTGAAGGGATGTATGTATCGGGTGGTCGCCACGGTAGCCTCGTTGACCGGTACGTAGAAACTGTGCACGAAATAGACAAACTCCTCACGTTCAAAACCTCGGAACAGTGGTGTACGCGTCTGCTCCAAGGTATTCCACCCCATGTGAGGCACCTTCTCGCCAACCGCAGGGACGAAGCGCTTTACCGGCACGTGGAAGATGTCCAAGCCATCCACGTCACCCTCCTCGCTGTGGTTACACATCAACTGCATACCCAAACAGATGCCCAGCACTGGCTGCGTCAGGCTCTTGATCAGGCGGTCAAGACCACGCTCGCGCAGGTAACTCATGGTGTAAGCCGCCTCGCCTACCCCTGGGAAAATCACGCGGTCAGCCTGACGAATCATCGCCTCGTCATCAGTCAATACCGGCTCAACGCCCAGCCTGCGGAGGGCATACTCCACGCTGCACACATTGCCAGCGTTATATTGGATAATGGCGACATTCATGTTATTCTACTCTATTCATTAATACACATCGACTCAATTTGAGTGCGCAAAAATAACTATTTATTGCCAAACCACGAAGAATTAGAACAAAAAGTTTTTAAAAAACTCATTTTTCAAGGCTTAAATCGGATAAAGATAGTATTATTGTAACAAGATATTCCATACCATCACCAGATGGCAAAGCAAAAAAACGGGCTATTTTTTTAAAAAAAGCGCCGAAAAGTTTGCAGATACAAAAATTATCACTACCTTTGCACCCGCAATCAAGAAAGATAGCCATCACCAAGGTGATGAAATAAAAAAAATGGTGCGTTAGTTCAGTTGGTTAGAATACATGCCTGTCACGCATGGGGTCACGGGTTCGAGTCCCGTACGCACCGCTTGAAGACCTCGGAGTGTTTCACTTCGAGGTCTTTTACGTTTAGGCCCCCTACTCGAAGACACACCAATTACCGTCCGGGAACAACACAAGATAGAAAAAATGAAGAGACCAACCCTTTGGGGATGATATCCTTCCCACCAGAATTGGTCTCTTACTATTTTATAAGCGTTCCTCCTCTCCTAAAGAGGCCGCAATGGAATATCCAGACCTCATTAGATTAAAGGTATTACTCCCACTCGATGGTCGAGGGGGGCTTGGAAGAGATATCGTAACAAACGCGGTTCACTCCTTTTACCTTATTAATAATGTCGTTGCTCACCTTAGCCATAAAGTCGTAGGGTAGATGGGCCCAGTCGGCGGTCATGGCGTCAGTGCTGGTTACGGCACGCAGGGCTACGGCACGCTCGTAGGTACGCTCATCACCCATCACGCCTACACTCTGCACGGGCAGCAGGATAACGCCAGCTTGCCATACCTGATTGTAGAGGCTTTCAGTGGTTCCATCAGCTAAGGTAACCTGGTAGTCGCGCAGGCCACGGATAAAGATATCGTCAGCATCTTGCAGAATGCGGACCTTCTCGCGGGTAATGTCGCCCAGGATACGCACAGCCAAGCCTGGTCCAGGGAAGGGGTGACGCCCGATGAGATGTTCGGGAATACCCAACTGACGACCTACACGGCGTACCTCATCCTTGAAAAGCCACTTCAACGGCTCGCAGAGTTGAAGGTGCATCTCCTCTGGAAGGCCACCTACGTTATGGTGACTCTTAATTACCTTGCCAGTGATGTTGAGGCTCTCAATACGGTCAGGGTAGATAGTGCCCTGAGCCAGCCATTTAGCGTCGGTAATCTTATGGGCTTCGGCATTAAACACCTCCACGAAGTCGCGGCCGATAATCTTGCGTTTCTTCTCAGGGTCGGTCACACCCTCCAGGTCCTTAAAAAACTTCTCACTGGCATCCACGCCGATAACGTTCAGGCCGAGGCACTCGTAATCGTGCATCACGCTCTTGAACTCGTCCTTGCGCAGCAAGCCGTGATCCACAAAGATACAGGTGAGATTACGGCCGATGGCACGGTGAAGCAACACAGCGGCTACGGAGGAATCCACACCACCACTCAGACCGAGGATAACGCGGTCATTGCCGATTTGCTCCTTGAGCTCAGCCACGGTGGTATCTACGAACGATGCTGGGCTCCAAGTCTGGTTGCAGCCACAGGCATCAACTACAAAGTTACGCAGCATCTGAGTACCATCCTCGCTGTGGAACACTTCCGGATGGAACTGTACACCCCACATCGGCTCACCTTCAGCCTGGTAAGCGGCAATCTTCACCTTATCGGTCGAGGCAATAACACGGAAGTTGTCAGGGATAGCCGTGATGGTATCACCATGACTCATCCATACTTGCGAGTGGGGACGGATGCCTCTCAGCAGCAGGTTATCCTCCTCGAAGGTGCTGAGGTGGGCACGGCCATACTCGCGGGTACCAGCTGGTTCCACACGGCCACCGTTGGTATATGAAATATACTGGGCACCGTAGCAGATACCCAGAATAGGGAAACGGCCACGAATCTGACTCAAATCCACCTTGAAGGCAGCCTCATCGTAAACAGAGAAGGGGCTACCAGAGAGAATCACACCCTTCACGCTCTCGTCCCCATGTGGGAACTTGTTGTAGGGCACGATTTCACAATAGACATTTAGCTCGCGCAGACGGCGACCGATCAACTGCGTAGTCTGGGAGCCAAAATCCAAAATGATGATCTTTTCTTGCATTCTAATAGATTTTATTTCTGATTCTTCAGTAAATCGCGAATCTCGGTGAGCAGCAGCTCTTCCTTACTGGGCGCAGGAGGAGGAGCAGGTGTAGCCTCCTCTTCAGCTTTCTTCTTCTCAGTAAGGCGTGTGATGAGTTTAATCATCAAGAAGATAGAGAACGCAATGATTAGGAAGTCGAAAGTAACCTGCAGGAAGTTACCGTAGTTCAGCGTCACGGCATCCTGTGCGGCCGTAATCACATTGCCGGCCTCATCCTTCACCTCAGCCACGGCATCTTTCATCACCAATTTAAGGTCGGTGAAGTTTACGCCACCCACCAGTAAGCCAATCGGGGGCATAATCACATCAGCTACCACAGACGATACAATTTTTCCAAACGCACCACCGATGATTACACCGACAGCCATGTCAACCACGTTTCCCTTCATGGCAAACGCCTTAAATTCCTGTAAAAATGTACTTT
>CAMAMO010000029.1 GCA_945836915.1 uncultured Mediterranea sp. | reverse complement strand
AATAGTCAATTCTTGCTCGGAAAAGCAGACTGGTTTTCCGTTTACGATTGATTTGCTCAATCGCTGGTATATCCACGCTTTGTCTTTGCCGAAATATTTTTTAGCCACATAAGCCATTGAGATAGCATCACCAATCTCTCCGATGATGCTTTTGGCGTCTATATCTGCTCTTTTTCTCTTGACAATGGCTTGCGTCAGGTACGCACCTGCCTCTTTCTTCTCCTCGGGCGGCTTAGCCAATATGGCATACACCAAAAAAAACGCTCCATAGTTTTGGCTGTATAATTTAAAAGGGTTAACTTTGCCTCGTTATCGGAACTCGACAGATAGCCTCGGAATGACTCAAGAGGATAGATGTCAGGCCTTTACAAAAGATTAATGAAGGGAGAATAAAGATTATGGAGACACTTCAGTTTGTATGTTGTGTGGCCACCATGGTGCTGGCCTTGATGCTGGCCATGGCTCGACTGCAGGTGCGGTGGACCAATAGGCGCTATGAACAGTCGCGGTGGATACTTTGCTTTGTTATGGTTGCTTTTGCAGTACATTATTATATCCAGATGGCTTTTGGCCTGCGTGCCTTAAGCGATGAGATGGGGGCTGTGGTCAACATCCTCGTCTATACCCCCGCTGCTTTTGCCATCTCGTTTACCATTCTCAATATTACGGGGGCAGAGAGAAGTGTGCTACGCCGTCATCTGTGGATAAGTACAGGGGTCTATCTCCTCATAATAGGCTGTTTTGCCGTGGCGTGGCCCGGCATCCAGGGCAGCCATTTTAGTGTTGGCCTTTTCGCCATGCTATCCCTCTTTGTGCTGGCTATGCTTCACTCCATTCTGGTTATCAGGCGTGAGCTACGTAGAATGCAGAGGCTTCTGGAGGGGCAGTCGGGAAGCGACTTCCAGCCCTATGCTAAATACATGCAGGCGGGGGTTTCACTCTTGTATGCTATTGCCGTTACGTTGCCTCTGGCTATTACCAGCAGCACCCTGCTGCTTTACTTAGGCCCGCCTATGCTTATCGCTCTGTTATTCTTTGTGCAGTCGTTCATCGCCTTGGGTTATTATTACGAGCCCTTATCGGTCAATCTGGACGTAGAGCCTGTTGCTGATAGCGACGATGCTAACCAGAGTATGGCAGCTGCAGTGTTGACAAATGGAGAGAACCAAAACCAAAACGATGTGCAAAACAGGTTGACTGTGGAGCGCATCGCGCAGGTGGAGGCTGCGTTGAACCAGTGGTGCGAGGGCGGAGGATTCAGAAACTGCGAGGCCAATATGACTATGCTTTCCATGCAGCTTCAGATAGAAAAATGGGTGTTGACCCGTTTCTTCGACCAGCACCTAAACACCAGCTTCAGGAGTTGGCTGAGCAACATACGCTTTAGAGAGGTGCAACGCATGATGATAGAGTTTCCTCAGTATAGCAACGACGCCATCTCTTATGAATGTGGGTTCTCTTCGCATGCCCATCTCTATAAAATATTCAAAGAAAAAACAGGTCTTACGCCCGGACAATGGAAGGAGAATGCTATCCTCAGGCAAAACGAAACCGCCAGTTAACGTCATACGTAGGGGCTTGATAATCAATATAGGATTAGTACCGGTAGGGGTTTCATTGCTTTAAATGAAACCCCTACTGCCTTCTAAATGAAACAACTGTTGTAGCAATGAAACACACCGCAAGCCTGAGAAATGCTATCTTTGCAGTAGAAATTCAATGCATAATTCTAACAAAAAAACTTGAATAACTATGAGGAATAGCAGAAAGCAATTGAAAATGTGGAATAATAAGATGTTGGGCCATCATCTCAGATTCATGATTGGCTGTGGCATGGTTGTGACTTTACTGATGGGGTGTAGCGACGATGACGCCCCTGTAAACCATGAGGGTGGGCAGATTTTGGCTGAAGCGCATATGCCTGCAAGGAATCCTTGGCTGGCACAGGAGACCTATAGTATTACGCACTTCAATTCCGCTCAGACCGATGCGTTTCCGTATGCGGTAAAAGATGGTGTGTTCGATGTGAATCTTGAAGCCTGTGCACAGACCTGGGCCGGCCCGGTCAACTTGATGACCTTAGCCTCTACGTCGTCCGACTATATGTGGGGCATGAGCAGCGACCGCGTCTCCTACCTTCGTGTGGCCAATGGCAAGCTGGAGCGGCTGGCGGAGTGTGCGTTGCCTGGCGTTACTCCTCGCACAAAAGAGGAGCTGAAGCAGCTCACCGCTGCGTATTCGTCATACGATGAACTGGAGAAGGCGGTTACCGCAGTGCTCGGAAAACAGCCGCAGATATCGATGGCTAACGGCAACTACGTGGTTTGCGACAGGGAGAACTATGTCTATTCCAATGCTGGGCGTCAGTTGGCTCGCTATCGGCTGAAGCAGGAGTCAAGACCTGAGGAGGGCATTGAGCAGGTGGGGGTGATTGACCTTGCCCCATACATTGCCAATTCATTCACTCTTGTCGGGGTATCAATGACGTACGATGGTTACTTGGTCGTAGCGGCTCAGAAGGTGTTGCTCACGTTGAGCAGGGAACTGTCTGTAGTGGATACCTATCTGTTGCCCGAGGATCAGATTCTAACCAACTCCATCTCCTTGGATGAGCAGTCGCTCTATGTGGCGAGCAACAGCACGCAGCCTGAGGGGAAGGGACTTATGCAGCGTATCATCTGCAAGGGAGGCCGATTCTCTACGGCCGCTGCTGACGGTGCCTGGCAGGCTGCATACGATGGCGGACCCATGGCTCCATCAATCAAGCTTGGGTATGGTACGGGTTCTACACCTACGTTGATGGGATTCGGCCCAGACGACGATAAACTGGTTGTGATTACCGACGGAGCCAAGCGTATGAAGCTGGTTGCCTTCTGGCGAGATGAAATCCCTGCCGATGGAAAGGCCTCTGCTACGGGCGACCCCAGAGTGGCAGGTGTCTTCAATATCACATGCGGACTGCCGGAATCGACCGAGTGGGTGCAATCGGAGCAGTCGGTAGTGGTCGGTGGATATGACGCCTTCGTAGTGAACAACATCAGTGGCGGTATCTCTAAGGTGAGCGATAAGATTGTGGGTGTACTGGCCATAGGCCCCATCCTTGAGGGACCGAAAGGCGTGGAATGCGTGAGATGGAATACTCAGACCAACGAGTGGGAAGCTCGATGGACCCGCTCTGACATCAGTTCTGTCAGTATGATACCTGCCGTCAGCACGGCTTCTGACATGGTGCTGGTTGACGGATGGTACGATGCCACGGGCTGGGAGGTGACTGGCCTTGACTGGGGCACCGGACGGACGCGCCATCAAGTGAGGTTCGGCAAGGACAACCGAGGTAATGGAGCCTATGCTATCATCCAATACTTCCCTAACGGTGATCTGCTCTTCAACTCCGTGGCAGGACCTATGCGCATATCGCTTCAATAGTGTTTCAGCCATTGCAGGTTATTAAATACTTAAATCTTTGATAAATATGAACCAAATGATGTTCAAAACCATACCTACTTTGTTTGTATCGATAGTTGGTCTATGCTTCACCCTGGTAGCCACCTCTTCCTGCTCAACCGACGAGGCGGAGAACCCGCAGCCTCTCCCCGTACCCAAAGAGCAATGGAGCAAAACTCTGAAGGGAAACGGTGAGGAGCTGGGTGCCTATCCCGACCTTTACGTCAATTATTGGGAATACACCTATAACCTCAAAGATCATCAAGATAAGATTCTTCTTTTCAAGGGTGATTTCCCTCATTGCCGCTATTTCAGCTTCTCGTTATACGACGATAACACCGGTGATGTGATTGGAGGAATTGACGACCAAAACATCATCCCCGACGAGGGGAGTGAGAATCCTTTTCTTAAAAGTGTCTCGGGCGAGCACTCGTTTACGGTCTGCGTAGTACCCTCATCCGTCAGTGACCAGACCATCAGCAAGCTTGGCTTGCATAATGTGTGTAGGATAAATGCAGACGTACAGCGTGTAGCTATCGTCGTCAGGGAGTATCTTGGAACCACCTCTGACGGATTGCAGCCCGATGAGTATGGTGGCACCGACCTGCCGGCTATCAGCGCCATCAATATCCATACTGGCAGGCCAACTGCGATACCTGAACATGTAGAGACTAACGTCAGTAAGATAACTTCGAAAGTATTTACTCAACGCTCTGACGAGAACCGCACGATGCCGTTCTTTCTGGCGCCTGTAAGCCGATACTATCCCAACAACTCCACAGCCTATCTCTATGCCCGTACCCACCTGAGCAGTGACTCTGTGCTGGTGTTCAGCTTTATCCCTGCGCCCTTTCCTACGAAGGCCGAAGAGTACCAGTCTGCTGTGACGCGTTATTGGTCCATCTGTCTGGGGTCTTGCGCTGACACGCGCTCCTATTATTCGGTGTGTGATAAGGAGGCCCTTTTCGCTGCCGGAAAGATATCAACCTTTGTGGTCTGTCTGAAGAATAATCCCCATCTTGCTGACATACGTGCTAAAGTGGAGCAAAGGAACAGCCAAGGCGAGCGGGTGAATCTGTTTGTATGGGACAGCGAAAAACTGAACGTTGATGGCAAGCCTATCGGTGAGGTGATAGCCGTAATGTACCGCAATATTCTGCCCGATGTGACGTGGGAGTATTCCATTGCCAACATGTTGCCCACGGCTTATAAGGACGAGACTGGCGAGCCTATTGACCACGTCACTCATCCTGAGCGACAGCTGGCTCACTTGGCCCTCGGCGACTATGGTCCATTGGGCGTGAAATATGCTACAAATGAGTTTCTTAAATAGTCTACCTATGGAGGGTGGCTATGCTTTCAGCAGCTCCGTATTGGCCGTTTGTAAGGTGGATGTATGAAAAAACCGTGATTTGCGTTTTTAGTTTCAAAAACAATCTCTTTTTTGCTCTCTTTTCGAGAATTATTGGTATCTTTGCAAGTCCACTATTTCTGGGGAACGACAAAATTAATAAATACGCTGGAGCTATGAACGTAATTCTGAAGGTTTGGCAACATACGACGCTGGTCGTAAGGATTGTCATTGGGCTTGTGATAGGAGCTGTGTTGGGACTGGTTGTTCCCCAACTGACATTTATCTCGATTTTCGGCACCCTGTTTGTCGGTGCCCTGAAGGCTATGGCGCCTGTGCTGGTGGCCGTCCTTGTGGCCAGTGCCGTAGCTAAGGCGGGTGGGGGACTGGGACCTCGATTCCGCACGGTCATCACATTCTATTTGGCTACCACGCTGCTGGCTGCCTTCATCGCTGTGTTCGTCAGTTTCCTCTTCCCCGTGAAGATGGTGCTGACTGAGGCTACTGCGAGCGGTGCACCGAGCGATCTGGCGGATGTGTTCACGACGATGGCCAGGGATTTGACGTGTAATCCGGTGCAGTGTGTGGCTGATGCTAATTACATCGGCATCCTCTTTTGGGCCATTGTGTTTGGCTTGGCGCTGAAATTCAAGGCGAGCGAAACGACCATCAACGTGGTGAGCGACTTCTCTGAAGTGGTCAGTAAGGTCATTACATGGGTCATACAGTTCGCTCCTTTAGGTATCATGGGTCTCGTCTTTACCACGGTGTCTGAAAGTGGCTTTTCGGTGTTTGGTACCTACGGCAAGCTGCTGGCTGTGCTCGTAGGCTGCATGCTCTTCACCTCGCTGGTTGTCAACCCCGCCATCATCGGGTGTTATTTGCGTGCCAATCCCTATCCTTTGGTTTGGACCTGCTTGAAGGAGAGTGCCGTGAACGCTTTCTTCACACGCAGTTCGGCTGCCAATATCCCTATCAACATGGCCTTGTGCAAGCGCCTGAAGCTGGATCCCGATTTCTATTCTGTAAGCATCCCGCTGGGGGCAACCATCAATATGGATGGAGCTGCGGTCACCATCACGGTTATGACGCTTGCCGTATGCCATACGTTGGGCGTCGAGGTGAGCTTCTCGGCCGCCCTCTTCCTGGCCGTTATCAGCACGTTTGGCGCTTGTGGAACAAGCGGCGTGGCGGGTGGCTCGTTGTTGCTCATTCCGATGGCCTGCTCGCTCTTTGGTATCGGAAACGATATCGCCATGCAGGCGGTGGCGGTGGGATTCATCATCGGGGTGGTGCAGGATTCTGTGGAGACTGCGCTCAACTCTTCTGGCGACGCCTTGTTCACCATTGCGGCCGACCTTCATGCCAAGGGCAAGAAACCTAAGGATATAAAGGAGTTATTGTAGGAATAACAGAATTCTTTCGTCATTTTGATTCATTACATTTTTATTTTTGCATACTATGAAGATTTATAGACTGTTTTTCTTGTTGCTTCTGGCGCTTTGTGGCTGGGAGATGGTGATGGCTGACGAGGGGCCTATCTTTACCGTGGTGGCGAATCCGGCTGAGAAGGCGGCTACCGCGATGAGGCTGAACTGGCACTCGCTCTATGAGGCGGGTGAGGAGGCTCGGCAGGAGGCCAACTGGGTAACCTATACCGTGGCTACGGACTCTGATTGGAAGAGGGCACGTACCCTCTCGGTGCAGATGGAGCGCTGTGCGGCCTTTGATAGCTTGCGGTCGAAACGGCCGGATAGCACCGACTGTGTGGAGCGTATCATCCTCTGCCGGCATACGATTGAACTGAAGGGCCTGAAGCCGAATACGCGCTATATGTACCGCCTGGGTAAACCTGGCACACCAAGCGATGAGGGCACGGTGCGCTACTTCCATACGGCACCGAAACCGGGGCGTGGTGAGGCCTGGAGTGCGGCGATTATCTCAGATTTTCATGCCTATACGCCGATTCCGCACCGTGTGGAGGTGGCCATGGCGATGATGGATACGCTGGAGAGCCGCAACGGTGGACCGGTGCAGTTGGCACTTCATGTGGGGGATGTCTGTGCCTGGGGTGGCAGCTACTCCTTCTGGCGTGATCTCTACACTCATGCGCCCTACCACCGCTATGCTTGGGCTGGCGTGAATGGTAACCATGATAACATGGACCGCAAATCAACCCGCCTCTCCAACGATTACACCCGCTATACGGCCAACTATCCGCTGAACGGTTACGAGGGCGAGATGGGGGTATGCTACTACTTCCGCTACGGCGAGGCGCTTTTTATCATGCTCAATAACGAGAGCATGCGCAGTGACGAGGGACTGGCTGCCGCTCAGCAGTGGGTGCGCAGGGTGACGGCCAAGGAGAAGGCACGCTTTGTGGTGGTGATGGAGCACTATCAGTGGTTCTTTGCCAATACGGGTAGGGTGTCGCAATATGAAAGGTGGCACGAGCTGTTTGACGCCTGTGGCGTAGATCTGGCCATTGCGGGTAATCATCACATCTATGCGCGCACAGCGCCTCTCTATCAGGGGCGTGAGGTGGAGAAGAGTGCCAAACAGCCTGGAACGGTCTATCTGCAGACTCCATCGTGCGATGACGAGCGAGGCATGGTGCTGAAGGAGTGGACGGAGAATCGTGACATCATCAAGTACCGCTGGAGTGAGGGGCAACGTACCGTGGGTGCGCTGCTGATGAAGGCGGAAAAGAACAGGCTATCCATCACCTTGTACAACCGTATGGGTGAAGCGATGGATAGCCTGGTTATTGAGAAGTAACTGCGGCTGGCTTATCGGAGGATGAAGCCGGCTTGACGGAGATGATCCCAGTAGCTGGGGTAGGATTTGCTGACCACCTCAGGGTGGGCGATGGCTAACCGGGGCAGACGAAGGATGGCCGGAGCGAAGGCCATGGCCATGCGGTGATCGTCGTAGGTGGCGATGACGGGGTCGCTCTCTGCCGGACAGCGTTCGCCATTCCAGTAGAGGATACTGTCGGCCTCGTCGTGGATGACGTAGCCCAGCTTGTGGAGCTCGGTCTGCAAGGCGCTGATACGGTCGGTCTCCTTGATGCGGAGGCTTTGGAGACCGCTGAAACGGAAGGGAATGCCCATGAAGCAGCAGGTGACGACGAAGGTCTGGGCCAGGTCTGGGATATCGACCAGGTCTTCAACCAATCGGGCCACGGGAGTACCGAGCCGCGTGAGGCGGACCCCGTCTGGGGTGTAGGCGGTGTGGATACCGAGTTTGGCAAAGAGCTGCGCACCACGGCTGTCGCCTTGTGCGCTGTGGGGGAAGAGCCCTTTTAGCTCAATGACAGGCTGTGCTAACTCCTCTGGCGCTTCCTGATTGCCTGTGTGCTCTCCTTGTGGCATCCAAAGGGCCATCATCTCATACCAATAGCTGGCGGCACTCCAGTCGCTCTCTACCGTAAAGGGTACATTCTGATAGCTTCCGGGTTCTACGCGGATGGTGCGCTCATCGCTCCATCGGGCTGTGGCGCCGTAGTGCTGCATCAGCTGCAGGGTGAGGTTGATGTAGGGCACGGAGATGAGGGCGCCCGTGAGATGGAGGGTCAGACCCTGAGGCAGGGTGGGACCCACCATCAGCAGGGCGGAGATGTATTGTGAGCTAACACTACCTGCCAATGTAATCTCTTCTCCAGGTAGGGAGTGTCCGTCAATCTGCAAGGGAGGGTATCCTTCAGCTTCAGCGTAGCTGATATCGGCTCCCAACGTGCGAAGGGCATCGACCAGCAGGCGGATAGGGCGCTGCTTCATGCGGGCACTGCCGGTCAGCAACCACTGGCCGGGGCGCGTGCTGAGGTAGGCGGTGAGGAAGCGCATGGCGGTGCCGGCGGCATGGATATCGATGATGGGTATCCCGGTCTCGGCACTCAAGGAGCGGTTTTGCTCCTGTTCCAGGGCGCGAATCATCACGGCGGTGTCGTCGCAGTCGCTCAGGTTTTGGGGGCGCTCATGGCCTCCGCTCAGGGCATGGAGGATGAGGGCACGGTTGCTGATGCTTTTTGATGCGGGCAGGGCAATCTGACCTTGCAGGGTCTGTGGAGCGGTTAGCTGAAGGGTCTGGTCCATAGCTCTTATTTTTGGTCTATCTCTTTGAGTAACTCGTCAACGGCACGGTGCAACTGGGTGTCATCGCCCTGTACAATGGTCTCAGGGGCGTTGAGCACGAAGATGTCGGGCTCCAGCTGGCTGTTCTCCAGATAGCTGCCGTCGGGCAGTTGGTAGCCGATGATGGGGGTACCGAAGATCAGGGTGCGGTCTTGCAGTGTCTCCCAGGATACGCTGGTCATGGTACCGGGTACGGGGGCGCCTACCAGCTTGCCGATGCCACGGTGCTTATAGACCCAGGGGGTGCCATGGGCGTTAGAATAGTTGGCTTCGCACTGTACCATGATACTGGGCTTGTTCCAGCGGCGGCTGGGCATGTCGCACGCCTCACGGCCGCGAATCACCTGCGTGAGGTATTTCTTGCCACTGAAGAGGATTTCAATGTCTTCGTGCAGACGACCGCCACCGTTGAAGCGGGTGTCGATAACGATGCCTTCACAGTGGTTGTATTTACCTAGAATGTCGCTATAGACGGTGCGGAAGCTGGCGTCGGCCATCGACTTGATGTGGACGTAGCCCAGTCGGCCTCCCGACCAGCGCGCTACATCGGCGGCACGTTGTTTCACCCAGCGGGTGTAGAGCAGGTTGTTCATCTGACCATTGCTGATGGGCAGTACGACCTCGTCCCAGCGTTCGCCATTCTGCGGGTTATAGAGAGAGACAAGGGTCTTGCGGCCCACCTTGTTGAGCAGACGGGGTGAGATGTCGGCATCCTGGCCAATCTCCTCGCCATCGATTTTTTCTATGATGACACCGGCCTTCAGACGGCTGGTGGCGCGGTCGAAGGGGCTGTTGGTCACAACCTCGGCTACCTTCAATCCGTTGCCTTGGTAGCTCCAGTCATAGAGCAGGCCCAGGTTGGCGGTGGAGTCGCTCTTGCGGTCGCTGTAGTAGCGGCCACCGGTGTGAGAGACGTTCAGCTCGCCAAGCCATTCGCTCAGCATCTCGGCAAAGTCGTAGTTGTTGTTGATGTGGGGCAGGAACTTGCGGTAGGCAGCGGTCAGGGCCTCCCAATCTACGCCGTGCATCTTGGTCTCATAGAAGCAGTTCAATTCTTTACGATAGACACGGTTGAACATGTATTCACGCTCAGCGGCCAAGTCAATTTTGAAGTTGGCCTGGTAGTTGATGTTGTCGAGTTGGTCACCGCCGAGGCTCATCTTCTTGGTGATGTTGCTGCCCAGGATGAAGAGGTTCTCCTCCTTGGCGTCGGTGGCCATGGAGCAATAGCCGGCATCGAGGTCGTGGAGCAGTTGGGTCTCCTGTTTGCGAAGATCCATCTTCCAGAGGTTGTAGCCGCCCTCGAATGAGGCGAGGTAGTAGAGCTGGTCGCCCTCTTTAGTGACGTAGGCGTCGGTCATGTGGGCGGAGTTGGGGGTGAGGCGTACAATGCGGTCGGTCAATCCCTCCAGTTCCACCTTGATGGGCTTCACCTTGGATTCGTCGCTCTCAGCGCTCTTTTTCTTATCTTTCTTTTTTTCCTCTTTCTTCTTATCCTCCTTCTTCTCGGCCTCTTTTTCTACCTCTTTGAGCAGTTTGTAGTCCTCCTCGCTGAGGCGGTACTTGTCGTAGGCATCTTGGTTGAGGAAGACGAGGAAGGCGTCGTCAAGCGATCCCCATGAGGCGTGGGCACGCATGCCGTAGCGTTCGCTCAGGAAGAGGAGGGCGTTACCCTCCATGACGAAGCGAGGGCTGCTGCTGGTGTAGCCGCTCTGGGTGATATTGGTTATCTCACCGCCTTGGGCGCTGACCAGACCGATGTCGGTGTAGGGGTCGTGGCGATTGCCGATGAATTCAAGGGCGAACCATTGGCCGTCGGGGCTCCAAGTGTAGTTGAAGCCGCCGTCCGTTTCGTACCAGGTGGAACCGTCGGTGACCTGACGGACTTGGCCGGTGGCGATGTTGAGCACCATCAGGCGGAAGTTATCTTCGATGAAGGCCAACTCTTTGCCGTCGGGGCTGAAGCTGGCGTAGTCGCGTGCTACTTGATCTGAAGGGAGGAGCACCTCTTCGTTGATGAGGGTGGCGTTGGCAAAGTTGGGATCCTCCTTACGGGCGATGGTGGCTTTGAAGAGCTGCACCTTGCCGTCGCGTTCGCTGGTATAGACCAGGGTGCGGCTGTCAGCACCCCAAGTGAGGTTGCTCTCGGCTGCGGCGGTATGGGTAATCTGTTTGGTGGTCTTGAACTCTACAGAGGTGACAAACACCTCTCCGCGTACAACGAAGGCAACCTGTTTGCCATCGGGTGAGGGCAGACCGTCGGTAGCGCCACGGCTCAACTGCAGGTCGGCATACTGAGGAACCTCGTCGAGGGTGACGTTGATGGCCACCTTCTGGGGCTGCTGACCGCGACGTTGGGTATAAATCTCCCCGTCGTAGGTGTAGCAGAGCGCTCCGTTGCTACCCATGGAGAGGAAGCGGACGGGGTGGGTGGTGAAGTGGGTCACAGCCTCTGCTTTTTGGGGCTGGCGGGCGTCGAGGGCGTAAATGTTGTAGGAGCCGCCATTGCGCTCGCTCAGGATGTAAAGGGTGTTGCCATCAGGGCTTAATACCGGGTTACGGTCTTCGCCCGGACGGTTGGTGAGGTTGGTGTGCTGACCGGTAGCCAGGTTAACGGACCAGACGTCGCGGGTGATGGAGGAGGTGTGGTGCTTGCGCCACTCATCTTCGCCGCCCTTGCGGTCTTGATAGTAGAGGGTTTGGCCGTCGGCACTGAAGCAGACCATCTCTGCCGGTGTGGCGAGTACCTGCTGGGTACGGCCCCCGTTGGCAGGTACCTTGTAGAGTTCGGTCATCGCACCCGAGGGGAAGAGGGCGCTGCTGGCGGGGTCCTGAATGGATGCTGAGAAGTAGATGGCTTGGCCATCGGGTGAGTAGCTCCAGGGCAGTTCGTTACTGGAGTGGCTGGTCAGGCGTTGAGCTGATCCGCCATTGGCAGGCATCACATAGAGGTCGAAGTTGCCATGCAGGTCGCTGGCAAAGGCAATCTGCTGGCCATCGGGACTCCATACGGGGTTGCATTCAAAGCTCTCCTGGGTAGTGAGCCGCTGGGCTTCTCCGCCGTTGGTGGCAACCTTATAGATATCACCTTTGTAGCAGAAGGCAATCTGGCTACCATCAGGCGAGATGCGCACGTCGCGCATCCATAGGGGGGTGATGGCTGCGGCTTGCAGGGCCATCCATCCCATACAGAGGGCTAATAATCTCTTCTTCATCATCTTCTTTTTATGAGTTTTTCAGGTTGTTTTTTTGATAGGCTATTTCAAGCCCCGGGCCTTGTAGATGGTCTCCTTGGCTTGGTTGATCTGCTGGAATTTCTCCTCGGCGGCACGCTTGACGTCGTCGCCCAGGGTGGCCACGCGGTCGGGGTGGTGCTTCAGCGCCAAGCGACGGTAGGCGGCTTTTACCTCGGTATCGGTGGCAGTGGGGGCTATCTCAAGGACGCGGTAGGCGGCCTCCAGGGTGTTTCCGCCCAGATTGAGCATCGACAGAACCTCTTCTTGACTGAGACGCATGGCGGAGGAGACCTCTTTCAGGGCCTCTATCTCGGCCTCGCAGACGTTGCCGTCGGCTTTGGCTATCTGGGCCAGGAAGGCTACCAGCTGCAGCCGTTGTTCTATGCTGAGGTTGTCGGCTATCTGTGCGCCACATTCGCGGATGGTCTGGCTGAAGGCGTAGGGGTTGACGCTGTCCATCTGTTTGCGGCGTTCGAAGAGGTTGAGCAGAATCTGCTCGCCCTCGGCTGCAGCCTGCATACCGAAGTTCTGACGGAGGAACTGACGGACAAACTCCATCTCGCTGTGCATCACCTTGCCATCGGCTTTGATGATGTATGAGGCCATGACCAACAGCGAGAAGAGGAAGCTGTTCCGCTCTCCTTGGGCGGCGCCATAGCCTCTCTCACTAGGGCTATATCCCCCTGTAGCACCATCCTGAGAGGAGCTGCCGCTCCCCTCGAAGATGGAACCAAGGGCATATCCAGCCAGGGCGCCCAGAGGTCCACCGGCCATGAAGCCGATGATGCCTCCTATCCATTTTGCGGCTCCCATAGATGGCTTATTTCAGTTGGGCCAAGGCCTCCTTGATACGACGGATGGCTTCTACGATGTTCTCATCGCTGGTGGCATAGCTCATGCGGATGCACTCAGGGGCACCGAACGAGGTTCCTCCTACGCAGGCTACATGGCCGACCTCAAGCAGGTACATAGCCAGGTCGTCTGAGTTGTTGATGGTACGACCATTGGCTGACTTGCCGTAGAATGAGCTGCACTTGGGGAAGAGGTAGAAGGCGCCTTGGGGCACGTTAACCTCGAATCCAGGTACCTCCTTAGCTAACTTCACGATGAGGTCGCGACGGCGCTCGAAGGCTTTGCGCATCTCCTCAACAGGGGCCTGCGTGCCGGTGTAGGCAGCCTCGGCCGCTTTCTGAGATACAGAGCAGGGACCTGAGGTGTATTGGCCTTGCAGCTTGTTGACGCCCTTGACAATCCACTCCGGACCGGCGATGAAACCGATGCGCCAACCGGTCATGGCATAGGCTTTAGAGACACCGTTGACGATGACGACACGCTCCTTCAGTTCAGTGAACTGGGCGATGCTCTCGTGGCGACCGATGTAGTTGATGTGCTCATAGATTTCGTCGGCTATGACATAGACCTGTTCGTGGCGAGCCAGTACTGCAGCCAGTCCGGCCAGCTCCTCTTTGCTATAGACAGAACCGGTGGGGTTCGAGGGTGAGCAGAGTATCAGCGCTTTGGTCTTGGGGGTGATAGCGGCTTCTAACTGTGCAGGGGTAATCTTGAAGTCCTGCTCAATGCCAGCTGCGACAATGACGGGGGTACCTTCAGCCAACTTCACCATCTCGGGGTAGCTTACCCAGAAGGGGGCGGGCACGATGACCTCGTCACCGGGGTTAACCAGGGTGAGGATGGTGTTGCAGACAGACTGCTTCGCTCCATTGGCGCAAGAAATCTGAGCGGCGGTATAGTCGAGACCATTTTCATTCTTCAACTTGGCCACGATGGCATTGCGCAATGCGGGGTAACCAGCCACAGGAGAGTAACGAGACCAGTTCTCTTCAACAGCCTTGATGGCGGCAGCCTTGATATGGTCAGGGGTGTTGAAATCGGGTTCACCGACGCTAAGGTTAATGACATCAACGCCCTGAGCCTTGAGCTCAGCGCTCTTCTGAGACATGGCCAAAGTGGCCGAAGGAGAAAGACTGTTCAAACGGTTAGATAATGTATCCATATGATATAAAGTTATTGAATTGTTCTTTTTGTTGACAAGTTGGTAAATTGAATGTTGACAAGTTGACAAATTGACTGTTGACAAGTTGACAAATTAACGAGTTTAGAAGTTGACGAGCCCAGAGGGGCTCCTTACTTCGTGAAATGGAGGGTATGACCCATACGCTCTTTCTTTGTGCGCAGATAACGCTCGTTATAGCGGTTAGGGGTTGTTTCGATGGGGACGTTTTCGATAATCTCCAAGCCATAGCCTTCTAAGCCTACACGCTTGACGGGATTGTTTGTGAGCAGACGCATCTTGTGTACGCCCAGTTCGCGCAGGATTTGCGCACCTACACCGTAGTCGCGCTCATCGGCCAGATGACCCAAGTGGATGTTGGCATCAACCGTGTCCATGCCATCTTCTTGCAGCTTGTAGGCTTTGATTTTATCCATCAGGCCGATACCTCGACCCTCTTGGTTGAGATAGACTACCACGCCCTTGCCGGCTTGGTCAATCATCTGCATCGCTTTGTGGAGCTGTTCACCACAGTCGCAGCGCATCGAACCGAAGATGTCGCCGGTAGCGCATGAGGAGTGCATACGCACCAGGATAGGCTCGTCTTCATTCCAAGTGCCCTTAAAGAGGGCAATGTGCTCCAGACCGTTAGAGAGCTGGCGGAAGGGGATGAGACGGAAGTGACCGTAGTCAGTAGGCATATCAACCTCTTCACCCTTCTCAACAATCGACTCCTGCTTCAGACGGTAGGCGATAAGGTCTGCAATGGATACGAGCTTGAGGTGGTACTGGTCGGCTATCTGGCGTAACTCGGGCAGACGGGCCATGGTGCCGTCATCGCTCATGATCTCCATCAGTGCAGCTGCAGGATAGAGACCGGCCAGGCGAGCCAGGTCAATGGAGGCCTCTGTATGTCCGGCGCGGCGCAGGACACCCTTATCTTGAGCATAGAGGGGATTGATATGGCCAGGACGACCGAAGGTGGCTGGGGTAGAGGAGGGATCGGCCAGGGCACGGATGGTGGCGGCACGGTCGGCAGCCGATACACCGGTAGTGCAACCCTCGAGTTTATCGATGGTGACCGTGAAGGGGGTACCCAGCATCGAGGTGTTGTCAGAAACCTGATGAGGGAGGTCAAGCTCTTTGCAACGCGACATGGTGATGGGTGCACAGAGGACACCGCGGGCATGTTTCAGCATGAAATTGACCTTCTCAGGGGTAATCTTCTCTGCGGCGATGATGAAATCGCCTTCATTTTCGCGGTCTTCATCATCTACGACGATGACAAATTCGCCCGCTTTGAACGCTTCGATAGCCTCTTCTATACAATCTAATCTTACTTTTTCCATATCGTTGTTTGTTTTTTATTATTGTCATTTCATTTCGTTTATCAGTTGGATGATAGCCTGGTTGGTGGCTATGATACGTTCTACATCCTTGCTTAACCGGAGGCGGAAGGCCCATATGCGGAAGTAGAAGAAGAACCCTACGGGAAGGAACAGACCGCAGGCGATGTTAAGCCAATAGCGCTGGAAGGGGCGTACGTGGGCATGCACGGGGATGATGGGGTAGTTGTTCAACTGGTTAAGCAGGTGAATGGAACGGGTGTTGGCCATCTCTTCAATCAGCGCCTCCATCCGCTCGTTGATGGCAACCATCTCTTCGTCTATCTGCTCATTGAACCAGAGACGGAAGTAATTGGGGACTCGCTTCAGATGTCGTCTGTCGGCATACTCTTGGCAAAGTTGACTCAGACTATCCAAATCGGCTGGCAGGCGCTGGTAGTCGGGGTCGTCGATGATGACCTCTTTACGGAAGAGGTGACGTGTGGAGCGAATGCCTGCTACGCGTTTGAACCAATTGATGTAAGCGTCGGCGTTGAGCACCACGGAGTCGTTGTTCGATTTGTAGGTCAGGAAGGCACCTAGTGGGGCCAAGATGGCGGTGCTGGTCCACATACCCATCCAAACCACCCAGTTGCCGTCGCGGGCCATTTTGTAGCCGGTATTATTAATGATGTAGTAGATGATGAAGATAAGCACCGAAACCACTACGGGCATACCTAATCCACCCTTACGGATGATGCCACCTAACGGGGCCCCGATGAAGAAGAAAATCATGCAGGCCAATGAGAGGGTGATCTTCTCGTGCCAAGCGGTCATGTGGCGGCGTAGGGAGTAGTCGGACGACTCGAGGTTGGTCTTCTTGAAATTCCAGTCGTTTGAGACGGTTTCGGCATTGTTGCTAGCGGCTGAGAGCCAACGCTGACGGTCGGCAAGGGTGCCGGCACGGTAGATGCTGTCGATATTGATGGGCTGTTGCCTCTCTTTAACCAGTCGGGCGGAGTCGGCACGGCTCATGGTGGTACCTACACGGTAGGTACTGTTTATGGCATCGTTATAATAGCTTCGGCCTACGCTGTCGTTACGGGCCGAGATGGAGTCGATGCTGGTTTGCAACATGCGCATGTTTTTACTGTTCGACTGGTTGCTCATCACCCCTTCGTCCATCATGTTAAAGTCTGAGTCGAACTCAATGATGGCATGCTTCTCGCTAAAGGCTTCTCGGCGGTAGGGCACGTTGCGCTGATTCATGTTCTGCGATTTTAAGTTTTCAAATTGCTCACCGCTGTAGAGATGCAGGTAGAGATGTTGCTTGTCGGCAGTCATCTCCAGTCGGCCAGAGTCGGCCTTGATAATCTGAGCATTCTCGAATCCTTTGTCGAAATTGTAGATTAACACGTCATAGAGCATGCCCGTTTTGCGGTCTTTGTGCTTGACGTAGAGGTTGTAACCATCAATTTCGTCATAGAACACGCCTTCTGGGATATCGACTTCAGGCGATTTTTGCTTCATAGAGAGGAGCAAGGTCCATAGCTTGGATTGGGCTGTGGGACCAATGACGTTTTGGAAGTAGAAAGAGAGGCAACAGACGAAGGCAATGAAGACAATCAGGGGACGCATGATGTTAAGCAGAGAGATGCCAGCTGCTTTCATAGCCAAAAGTTCAAACCGCTCACCAAAATTACCGAAGGTTATCAAGGCTGCCAGCAATACTGCCAAGGGGAGTGAAGCGGGGACCAATGTGAGGCCTGAATAAAAAAAGAATTGGGCCAGCACGTTGATTTCTAAACCTTTGCCGACCAACTCATCTACATATCTCCACAGAAATTGCATCATGAAGATGAAGAGACAGATAAAAAACGTCCCTGTGAAGAGCAGACAAAAACTCTTAAGAATGAATATATCTAATTTTTTAATACGCAACATATTAACTTACCATCGTCCTTTCAAGTGACAAAAGTAGTACAAAAAGGGGAGGTACGAAAATTTTTTGCGGTAAAGATTACTAAGTAGCACTTAAAATCCACAGGTTTGACGCAAAGTCTTGATGGATTTGTCCCAAATGTCGATGAGGTCATCTTCATCATCAGGAGCGCAATAGTCGATTACTTCGAGTACAAAATCGTTGGTGAGTTCGCTGTAGCTCATCTTGATTTCAAACATGTTGTAACTGATACCATCGTCTTTCCAGTGAAAACGAATGTGGGAGTAGGCACGGATGGCGGTCACTTCGGCTTGACGGCATTCACTTTTACCCCAATGGAAGGTTACATGCTTGCCATTGGATTCTACTTGATCTGCAAACCAGCCCTCAAGACCATTCGGCGTACTAATGGCGTTCCATAGTATCGTCTTTGACGTGGCGTTGAGTGCATACTCCAAATGTATTTTTTTAGCCTTTTCCATAGTCTTCATTTTTTCTGCCGCCAAAATATAGACTTTTTTTGATATGGCAAAATATTCGCTCCGTTTTTTCTGAGAAAAATAAAAAATCGTCTTATTTGGGGTTGTTTTTATACAAAAATGAATTTTTTTCGAAAAAAGTTTTGGTAGTATAAAAATAAGCCGTATCTTTGCACCCGAAATCAAAAAACGATGGCGGGATAGCTCAGCTGGTTAGAGCGCATGATTCATAATCATGAGGTCCCCGGTTCAATCCCGGGTCCCGCTACA
>CAMAMO010000028.1 GCA_945836915.1 uncultured Mediterranea sp. | reverse complement strand
TTGTGCCAAAGTGCCTTTATGCCTATTCTATAGAAAAATAGAAAAATAACTCTTTTTACTCTTTTAATAAAATAAAGGAGTAAAGGCACAATGGCATTTTTGGCACAAACTCAAGCCTCTCAAAATGGGTTGAAAAATAAAATAATTAAACATATTGATAAAATAGACCCTCTCCGAACGCAGTGGGTAAATAGGCCCCTGCTCTAAGGTAGGTCTATGGTAAGTCCCAAGTTCCTCCCAAGTCACTCTAATCTTCCTCTAATCCCCGATTAGAGAATCGTTAGAGAAACGTTAGAGAAAGATTAGCGTTTGATTAGAGCTGTGGCTGATTGGGGAGTGAGGGAGGATAGGGTCACCATTCCTCTGGTTGGGGGATGGTATAAAAAATCAGGGTGCCATTGGAGTGGCACCCTGACGCATGGGTATGGGGGGTATGGGTTATTTCAAGTCGCCCACCTTGATGAGGTACTCGGCAATCTGAACGGCGTTGAGGGCGGCGCCCTTCTTGATTTGGTCGCCTACAATCCAGAAGGTGAGTCCGTTGTCGTTGCTCAGGTCCTTGCGGATTCGGCCTACATAGACGGGATCCTTGCCGGCCAGGAAGAGCGGCATGGGGTACTCCTTCTCGGCGGGGTTGTCCATCAGCACCAGGCCTTCACCCTGAGCGAAGGCTTTGCGGGCCTCTTCTACGCTGATGGGGCGCTCGGTCTCTACCCAGATGCTCTCTGAGTGAGAACGGAGGGCGGGCACGCGGACGCAGGTGGCGCTGACGCGTACATCGCTATGCATAATCTTTCGGGTTTCGTTGAACATCTTCATCTCCTCCTTAGTGTAACCGTTGTCGGTAAAGACGTCGATCTGGGGGATGAGGTTGAAGGCGAGCTGGTAGGCGAACTTCTCTACCTTGACGGGCTCACCGGCCAGCACCTGGCGGTATTGCTCGTAGAGCTCGGCCATGGCGGCGGCACCGGCACCGCTGGCTGCCTGATAGGTGGAGACGTGAACAGTCTTGATGTGGCTCAACTGCTCAATGGCCTTCAGGGCTACAACCATCTGGATGGTGGTGCAGTTGGGGTTGGCAATGATACCGCGCGGACGCTTCAGGGCATCTTCGGCGTTCACCTCGGGTACAACCAAGGGCACATCAGCCTCCATACGGAAGGCGCTGCTGTTGTCAATCATCACGGCTCCGTGCTTGGTAATGGTCTCGGCAAACTCGATAGAGGTGCTACCGCCTGCGGAAGTGAAGGCTACATCCACCCCTTTAAAGTCATCGTTGTGCTGCAAGAGTTTGACCTCGATCTCTTTACCGCGGAAGGTGTATTTCGTACCTGCACTGCGTTTTGATCCAAACAACACTAACTCGTCCACGGGGAAATTTCTTTCATCGAGCACTCGCAGGAACTCCTGTCCTACGGCTCCGCTTGCTCCAACAATTGCTACTTTCATTTTGCTTTTAATTGTAATTAATAATTGGTTATGGTTTGCTTGTTTTGAAAAACGGCTGCAAATTTATAACAATTTGCTCGAATTTAGTGTAATAAGTGATTTTTTTTTTGTTATTTTGCAGCAAAATTGTAATTATTGCCCGCAATGCCCTCATTGGAACTCTTCATCAAGCTACCTATTACTGACCCCACATGGATTTTTTTCCTTGTGCTGGCCATTATTCTGTTCGCCCCAATGCTGTTGAGCCGGCTGCGTATCCCCCACATTATCGGATTGATACTGGCCGGTGTACTGGTAGGCAAGCATGGCTTTAATGTGCTTGAACGCGACAGCAGTTTCGAACTCTTTGGCAAGGTGGGCATCTACTACATCATGTTCCTGGCCGGATTGGAGATGGATATGGGTCACTTTGCCCGCCACGGCCGCCGGGGACTCTTCTTCGGCTGGATGACCTTTATCATTCCCTTTGTGGGGGGCCTGCTGGTGGGCTACTACGTGCTGGGTTACGCCTGGCTCACCTCGCTGCTGCTGGCCTGTATCTTTGCTTCGCACACCTTGGTCTCCTATCCCATCGTGGGGCGTTACGGCATGGGGAAGCAGGTCAGCGTGGTGCTCTCGGTGGTGGCTACGGCCTTTGCGGCCTTTGTCTCGTTGCTGATCCTGGCCGGTATCGTGGGGTCGCATACCCAGGGCGATAACGGCTGGTTCTGGCCGCTCTTCATCGTGAAGTTTGTTTGCTACGGGGCCTTCGTTATCTACGCCTTTCCCCGCATTGGGCGCCTCTTCTTCCGCCGCTATAATGATAATGTGCTGCAGTACATCTTCGTGCTGGCGCTGGTCTTCCTCAGTGCGGCACTGGCCGAACTGGCGGGGCTTGAGGGACTGCTTGGGGCGTTCTTGGCCGGATTGGTCATCAATCGCCTGGTACCGAAGGTCTCTCCGTTGATGAACCGCATCGAATTTGTGGGCAATGCGCTCTTTATTCCCTATTTCCTTATCGGTGTGGGTATGTTGATTAATGTGGGGGTGCTCTTTCAAGGATGGGCCACGCTGGAGGTGATTTTGGTGATGATTCTCACCGCTGTGGCTACTAAATGGTTGGCGGCCTGGCTGACGCAGAAACTGCTCAGACGGAGTGCGCTGGAGCGGCGGATGATGTTCGGCCTGACCAACGCCCATGCTGCCGGTGCGCTGGCGATGGTGATGATTGGTACCAAGCTGGAGATTGCACCTGGGGTCTGCCTGATGGACGACGTGGTGCTCAACGGTACGGTGATGGTGATTCTCATATCCTGCATCATCAGCTCGCTGGCTACGGAGAGTGCCTCGCGGGCATTGGCCATGGCCGATGCTTCATTAGAGGGGAACCGAGGCAGCAGCCACGGCCGCTGTATGATTACCTACTCTAACCCGATGACGGTGGATATGCTGACGGAGTTTGCGATGATGATACGTAACCCCCAGATGCCGGACAGTCTGCTGGGCCTCTCGGTATCGTACGATGATGACCGCAACAACCGCCGGCGTCAGCAGGCACAGGTCAACCTGGAGCGGGCGGTGAGCATCGCCATGTCGGCTGATGTCAAGATGAAGACCATTAACCGCATCAGCACCAACGTAGCCTCGGGCATTATCCACACCATGGTGGAGCAGGATGTGGGTGAGGTGGTGATTGGTCTGCACCATCAGGCCAACGTGGCCGACACCTTCTTCGGCCTGATTGGTGAGAGCCTGCTGAAAGGTACCTACCGCGAGGTGATGATTCTGCGCAGCCTGATGCCGCCCAACACCTGGCGTAAGGTGGTGCTGGCCATCCCCCCGAAGGCGGAGTATGAGGTGGGCTTCTACAAGTGGTTGGAGCACATCTGCCGTATGGGGGAACAGTTGGGGTGCAAGATGCACTTCTTTACCCATCAAGAGACGGGGCACTACATCCAGAAGTATATCCAGAGCAAGCACGATAGCATCCGTGCGGAGTATAGCGTGATGGATGAGTGGGAGGATTTGCTGATGCTGACGCAGTACGTGGATTACGACCATCTGTTGGTTATCGTCAGTGCCCGTCGAGGCTACATCTCCTATTCACCCCTCTTCGAACGCTTGCCCGAGCAGGTATCGCATAACTTCAATAACAACAGCGTCCTCCTGCTCTATCCTGACCAGTATGGCGACCCGCAGGAGACGGTTTCACTGTTCAACACCCCTAAGACATAACCCAAGGTAACCCGTCAATTTGCGATTTAGTCAACTTGTCAACTTATCAATTAAATAAAGAACCATGCTTAAACTAACGAACATAACGAAAAGCTTTGGCTCCTTGCAGGTACTCAAAGGGGTGGATTTAGAGATTCACCGCGGGGAGGTGGTGAGTATTATCGGACCCAGTGGGGCTGGTAAGACCACCTTGCTGCAGATTATGGGTACCTTAGACCGGCCTGACGGCGGCTCTGTATCGTTTGACGGGGTGGCTGTAGAGGCCATGAAGGAGCGCGAACTCTCCGCCTTCCGCAACAGGCACATCGGCTTTGTTTTTCAGTTTCACCAACTGCTGCCTGAGTTTACTGCGCTGGAGAATGTGATGATTCCGGCCTTCATTGGGGGCGTAGAGCGTAGAGAGGCGGAGGCGCAGGCTATGGAACTGCTCCAACTGATGGGGTTAGGCGATAGGGCGCAGCATAAGCCTAACGAACTCTCTGGCGGTGAGAAACAGCGGGTGGCGGTAGCGCGTGCCTTGATTAACAAACCCGACGTGGTACTGGCCGATGAACCTTCAGGCAGTCTGGACAGTCACAACAAGGAGGAACTCTATCGCCTTATCTTTGACCTGCGCAACCGCCTGGGGCAGACCTTCGTCATAGTGACCCACGATGAGGCCTTGGCGCAAATGACCGATCGTACCATCCATATCATCGATGGCATGATTGGGTAACTTACAGGTTGCGATGGCTCAATCAAACAGCAGATAGGGTGCTACGCGTTGTAGTTCATTGGGCGTGAATTCCTCCCACTGCGCCATCACCTCGATGGAGGGGATGCGTTTGTGACGCTGCCGGTAGGTTAGGATGGCCTTGGCCTGCCGGAAATTGAGGTAGGGATGGGCCATGAGCTGCTTCATGGGGAGGCTGTTAACGGGCAACTTGCTCAAGGCGGTGGTGTCGAGGGTAAACCAAGGGGAGAGTACCTCGTCGTTCAGGCGGATTTCACGCAACTGGCGTAGCTGTCTGTAGCCACCCAATCGCGCCCGGTACTCTACTATCCGGCGGGCCGTGTAACTGCCAATGCCGGGAATCTTCTTCAGCGCGGTCGTGTCGCAGAGGTTCAACTCAATCCGCGTCCCTTCAGGGTACTTCTCCTGGCGAACCCACTTTATCGTATCCTCTGCAGGCAGATAGACTGATGGAACGCTATCCCGTTGGGGGTACGTTCTCTTTTCAGAAGAGCCCTTGCTGGCTGTGAGAGAGGGTCGGGTCTTCTCCTCCTCCCGCTGAGGAGGAATGGCGATATAAGGCTCCAAGGCGGTGTATAGCGTGTCGGTCATCCCATAGAGCCGCCGTAAATCGTTGGGCTTCTTGAATCGGCCTCCCTTGGCTCGGTATTTCATCAGATTGCGAATCATCCAGGGCTTGAACCCATAGGCCGCTAATGTGGCAGAGTCGGCTTCGTTAGGGTTGAAGGAGGCGAGGTGGTCGCCAATGGCCAATCTCTGCCTCCGTGGGTGGTCGTTTCTCTCATGTTCTAGCAAACTCTTGAGCACCTCATGCGCCACCGAGTCCGTCATTCCCTCCACCTGAGGCTGCCGGTAGTGCTTCCGCCAATAACCCACACCAAAGGTAATGAAGAGCAGCAGAGCCAGAACCGCGATGCCCCTACGCTCAAAGGGGGTGAAGAAAAGGTACTCCTGGATGAAGCGTTTCATCAGCGGAACAGGGCAAAGACGTTGAACTGATCCAGGAAGACGAGGCTAATGCCGATAGGGGCTACATACTTCAGCCCAAACAGCAGCAATCGGTAGGTACGTACGGTCAGAGTGCCCTTGTTGCTGAGTTCCTCCCAAATAATCTTCTTGTCGAGGTACCAGCCGGCAAAGAGGGCGATGAGCAGTCCGCCACCGGGGAGCATAATCTTAGCGGTAAGGAAGTCGAAGAGGTCGAACAGCGTCAGTCCGAAGAGGGTAAGATTGCTGCCGACACCTAATGAGAGGGAGCAGCAGATACCGATGAAGGCACAGACAGTGGTAATCCAACGGGCTGCCTTGGGACGGGCGAGATGGAACTCCTCGCAGAGATAGACCGTGGCCACCTCATGCAGCGAGATGGTGGAAGTGAGGGCCGCCAAGGCCAACAGCAAATAGAAAAGGAAGGAGAGAAGAGTGGCCAATAGCGGCAAAGAGCCGAAAGCCTGTTGGAAAACGTTAGGTAGGGTGATGAAGAGCAGGCTGGGACCCGAGTCGGGACTGATACCTACCGAGAAGGCGGCGGGGAAGATGATGAAGCCGGCCAGAATGGCTACCATCGTGTCAATCAGTGCCACATTGACCGCCGTACGGGGCAGCTTGGTGTCGTCGCGGAAGTAGGAGGCATAGGTGCAGAGGCAACCCATGCCGAGTGAGAGCGAGAAGAAGGCCTGACCCATCGCACCGAGGAGTACGCTGCTATCCACCTTGCTGAAGTCGGGCTGGAGTAGAAAGCGGATACCTTCGCCGGCATTGGGCAACGAGATAGAGCACCCGGTCAATACCAGTAACAGGATAAAGAGTAGCGGCATCAGCACCTTGGAGGAGCGTTCAATCCCCTTTTCAACCCCACGGACGATGACGAAATGGGTTAGAAACAGAAAGACTACCGTCCAGAGGGCGGGTTTCCAGGGATTACTGACAAAGCCGTTGAAGGTGGCGATAAAGCCTTCGGCACTCTGACCCGTGAGGCTACCGGTAGCGGCTTGCACAATGTACTGCAAGGTCCAGCCGGCTACGACCGAGTAGTAGCCCAGGATGAGGAAACCAGTCAAAACACCCAATCGGCCCACCCACTTCCACTGGGTACCGGTGGAGAGGATGCGGTAGGCTCCGGCCGTGTTTGAGCGTGAACGACGCCCAATCATAAACTCGGCTATCATCACGGGCAGGCCCAGCGCAATGACGCAGAGTATATAAATGAGGATAAAAGCGGCACCGCCGTGGTTACCGGTTTCGAAAGGGAAACGCCAGATGTTGCCCAGGCCCACTGCCGATCCAGCTGAAGCCAGGATAATACCTATTTTACTGCCAAAGTTGGCTCTATCGTTTTTTGTCATATTTAGGGAGTTTTAATCACAAATCGTCGCAAAGTTAGAGATAATTCTTTATTTTTGCAGCGAAATTGCAGAAAAAACTGCAGATGTTTTACTTTTTATACCCAAATATGCGTTATTTTCTTCGTCATTACCCCTTTTCTATAGCCCTGATTCTGGTTGTAAGCTACCTTTCGTTCTTCAAACCGCCTACGTTAGATGATGAGCCGCTCTTTATGTTTCCTCACTTTGATAAGGTGGTTCATTGCTGCATGTACTTTGGCATGTCGGGCATGTTGTGGCTCGAGTTCATCCGCGCTCACCGCCGTCAGAGGGCACCGTTATGGCACGCCTGGGTGGGGGCAGTGGCCTGTCCTGTCTGCTTCAGCGGTATTGTGGAATTGCTTCAGGCCTATTGCACCACCCATCGTGGTGGCGACTGGCTCGATTTTGCGGCAAATGCCACGGGGGTGACATTAGCAACGGCTTTGGCGCTCCATTATATGCGCTATGCGAACACCAAACAGCGGTGACTCTTAAAGGAATTCTATCACCCGATTGAGGTGGATGCCGTTTGAACCTTTAATCAGGATGGTCTGCCCCTCGGGCTGCTGCTCCTTGAGGGCCTCGATGGCAGCATCCACATCGGGATAGGTGGGGTAGGTGTGGTGGGCGGCGGCAAACTCCTGACCGACGAGCATCACCTGCTCGAATCCACAGGCGGTGAGGTAGTCGGCAATGCGCTGGTGCTCTACAGCACTCTCTGCTCCCAACTCGCGCATATCGCCCAGTATCAGTAGCTTCCGTTCGGCTTGCATGGTTTTGAAATTGTTCAAGGCTGCCATCATGCTGGTGGGGTTGGCGTTATAGGCGTCGATAATCAGGGTGTTGCGGCCGGTTTGCATCAGCTGTGAGCGGTTATTGGTGGGGGTGTAGTGCGTCAGGGCGTTGCAAATATCCTCTTCGCTGTAGCCAAAGTAGTGGCCTACCGCTACGGCGGCCATCACGTTGCAGAAGTTGTATTCTCCTATCAATTGGGTCTCTATCTCGTGCCAACGGTCACTCTCCGCTGTGCGCCATCGCAGCGTAAGGTAGGGTGAATTTCCGGTCACCTCTCCAATCACATCTTGTTTGCCGCATCTCTTGCATCCTTCGCCCCCTTCACGGCTGTAGCCTATCCATCGCAGGCTGTTGGCTATCTTGGTGAGGTAGGGGTTGTCGCGGTCTATGAAGATTTCTCTCTCTCCCTGCGAACGGAGGTAGTCGTAGAGCTCTCCCTTGGTATGGATGACCCCTTCAAACGAGCCAAAGCCCTGTAGGTGGGCTTTACCCACGTTGGTGATGAGGCCATGGGTGGGGTTGGCAATATCGACCAACTCCTTGATGTCACCCGGATGGCTGGCTCCCATCTCTATGATGGCCAGTTGGTGGGCGCTTGTAAGGCGGAGTAGGGTGAGAGGCACACCGATGGCATTGTTGAGGTTACCCTGGGTGTAGAGGATGGGACGACGGCTGGAGAGCACGGCGGCAACCAACTCTTTGGTGGTGGTCTTCCCATTGGTGCCCGTAATGGCAATCACCGGAATTTGGAACTGCTGGCGGTGGTAGTGAGCCAGCTGCTGCAGGGCGGTAAGGCCATCCTCTACCAACAGGTAGCGCTCATCCCCTTCAAGTTGATAAGCAGGCTCATCAATCACCGCATAGCGGCACCCTTGTTCGAGTGCTTTGGCGGCAAAGGCATTGCCATTAAATGAGGCCCCCTTGAGGGCGATAAAGAGAGAGTCGGCAGGGCAGTTGCGGCTGTCAGTGGTGACGCCGCTGCAAGCTAAAAAGTGCTGGTAAAGGGTTTCTATGGTCGTCATACGTGAAGAATTTCTATTTTTGATGACGCAAAAGTAGAACATTCTTTTGATTATTTCGCTATTTCACCGCTTTTTTTGTAAGTTTGCAAGCTGATTTGTAATCTCACGTTTGCAAGCTTTATTTATAATAGGAATATGACGCATTTTATACATAGCCAGATTAATGTCAATGGGCGGTTGATGGACCTCAGCCAACCCCGCGTGATGGGTATTTTGAACGTAACACCCGACTCCTTTTTTGCCGAGAGCCGCAAGCAGACGGACGAGGCGGTGGAGGCTCAGGTGGAGCGGATGTTGGCCGAGGGAGCCGATATGATTGACATCGGTGCCTACTCCTCGCGCTCCAATGCCGAGCATGTCTCTGCCGAGGAGGAGATGGCCCGCTTGCGTCGCGGCTTGACTGCGCTGCGCCGGGCGGCTCCCGAAGCGGTGGTCTCTGTTGATACCTTCCGTGCCGATGTGGCCAGAATGTGTGTGGAGGAGTATGGGGTGGCCATTATCAATGATATAGCTGCCGGCGAGATGGACCCTGAGATGTTTGCTACGGTGGCTCAATTAGGTGTGCCCTATGTGATGATGCACATGCAGGGAACGCCCCAGAACATGCAACTCAATCCCCATTACGATAACCTGATGAAGGAGGTGATGACCTACTTTGCTGAGAAGGTGGACCGCTTGCGTCAAATGGGAGCGAAGGATCTTATCCTCGATCCTGGCTTTGGTTTTGGTAAGACACTTGACCACAACTACGAGTTACTGAGTCACATGGAGGAGTTTGCCGAGTTCGGCCTCCCTCTGTTGGTAGGTATTTCGCGTAAATCGATGATTTATCGCCTGCTCGACATCACCCCCCAAGAGTCGCTCAACGGCACCACGGTTCTCAACACCATCGCCCTTCTCAAAGGGGCCCATATCCTCAGGGTGCACGACGTAAAGCCCGCCGTAGAGGCCGTCAAGATGGTAGGGAAAACCCAAGCCAACGCATAAACTCGTCAACTGTCAACTCGTCAATTTGTCAACAAAATAATAATATGTTTATCGATTTCAGTATCAAGGATTTTATTGATATCCTCTCAGTAGCTTTCCTGCTTTACTACAGCTATAAGCTGATGAAGGCTTCGGGGTCGATCAATGTCTTTACGGGCATCCTGGTCTTTATATTGCTTTGGCTGGTAGTGACGCAGGTGCTGGAGATGCGGCTGCTTGGGTCCATTTTTGATAAATTGGTCAGTGTGGGTGTGATAGCCTTGATTGTCATCTTCCAGGAGGAGATTCGCCGTTTCCTGCTGACGCTGGGCTCGCATCAGAATGCCAGTGCGCTGGTGCGCTTCCTTACCGGTGCCAAGAAGGAAGACCTGCGGCATGAGGATATGCTGCCTATTGTGATGGCTTGCATGAACATGGGTAAGCAGAAGGTGGGGGCGCTGATTGTGATTGAACATAACATGCCGCTTGACGACGTGGTGCGTACGGGCGATGTCATCAATGCCGATATCAACCAACGATTGATTGAAAATATCTTCTTCAAGAACAGTCCCCTTCACGATGGAGCCATGGTGATTAGTAAGAACCGCATCAAGGCTGCCGGCTGTATCCTTCCTGTTTCTCATAATCTGGATATTCCTAAAGAACTGGGCCTGAGACACCGAGCCGCTATGGGTATCTCACAGGTTAGCGATGCGCATGCCATCATTGTCAGCGAAGAGACTGGAGCTATCTCCGTAGCTTACAAAGGTCAGTTCTACCTCAGGTTAAACGCCGAGGAACTGGAGAGCCTACTCTTACCAGGATAATCATTTCGTTAACTCGTCAATTACTTCTCAACTCGTTAATTAAAGAAACAACAACATGTCTGCTACAGAAGCAATGAATCACTTCGGCGTGACGGAGGAACTGCTCCGTCGGGTACTGGCTACGGCTCTGGAGATGGGTGGTGACTATGCCGATCTCTATTTTGAACATACCTTTAATAATTACGTAGGGCTGATGGACGGGCAGGTGAATAACTGCAGTTCCAACATCGACTTCGGCGTGGGGGTGCGTGTGCTGGCTGGTGACCAGACGGGTTATGCCTATGTGGAGGGGGTGACACCTGAGGAACTTTTGCGGGCTGCTCATACCGCCGCACGCATCGCCTCGGGGGGAGACCGCAAGTTGGTGGCCGCTATGAACGAACGGCAACTGCCGATGAGTCGCTATGCGGTGGAGCAACCCTGGGAGGCGGTGGCCTTACAGACGAAAATACCCTTTTTGGAGCGACTGAACAGCCGTATTTTTGAACTGGATAAACGGGTCATCAAGGTGCAGGCTTCGCTGACAGACATCACCTCGCACATCTTCTTCTGCAACAGTGAGGGGGTGAGCTACTCTGACTACCGACCGATGGCTGCCTTTCAGACCATCTGTGTGATGCAGGAGGGGGACAAAACGGAGAACGGCTATGCTGCTCGCGCCTTCCGCAAGGGTTTCGAACTGATGAACGACGCTTTGGTAGAGGAGTTGGCGCATGAAGTGGTAGAGGATACGGCGCGTCTTTTCCATGCGGTGAAACCTAAAGCGGGCGAGATGCCGGTGGTGATGGGTGCCGGTGGATCGGGCATCCTGCTGCATGAGGCCATTGGCCATGCCTTTGAGGCTGACTTCAACCGCAAGGGTACCTCCATCTTCTGCGATAAACTGGGACAGAAAATCTGTCACGAACAGATTCAGGTGGTAGATGATGCCACCATTCCCTATAACCGCGGCTCCCTCAACTTCGATGATGAAGGGGTGGAGGGGCAGAAAACCTACTTAGTGAAGGATGGCGTACTGACCAGCTATCTGCACGACCGTATCAGCGCCCGCTACTATGGCGTATTGCCTACTGGCAATGGCCGCCGCGATACCTTCCGCAACATGCCGCTACCCCGTATGCGTGCTACCTATATGGAGTCGGGCTCGATGACGGAGGAGGAGATTATCGCCTCAGTGAAACAGGGCATCTATGTGGATAACTTTGTCAATGGCCAGGTACAGATTGGAGCCGGTGACTTCACCTTCTACGTTAAGTCGGGCTACCTTATCGAGAATGGCCGGTTGACCCAACCGCTGAAGGATATCAACATCATAGGTAACGGTCCGCAGGCATTGGCTGATATCACCATGGTGGGCAATAACGCCCGGATAGACAATGGTACCTGGACCTGTGGCAAGGAGGGACAATCCTGCCCCGTGACCTGCGGTATGCCCTCGGTGCTGGTGAGCAAACTGACCGTGGGCGGTGAATAAAAATGATAACGACTGAACAAAACCATGATAACCGAAGAAAACAAACAGTTGGCCCGTTGGGCCATGGATTATGCCCTGCATCATGGAGCCCAACAGGCTCGCATCCTGCTCTATACAGAAAGTTCAACCTCGTTCGACCTGCGTAATGGCCGTATGGACCGCTTGCAGCAGGCCTCTGAGAGCGGATTGGGTATTACCCTCTTTGTGGATGGTCGCTTTGGCACCTTCTCTACCAACCGCCTCCATCAGGAGGAGTTGAAGCCGTTTATCCGCCACAGCGTGGAGAGTACCCGTTATTTGGCCGAGGACCCCTGCCGCGTACTGCCTGAGGCTTCGCGCTATTACCAAGGCGGACTGCCCGATTTGCAGCAGTTTGACGCCTGCTACTTCACCTACGAACCTGATGAGAAAGTGGCCTTAGCGAAAGCGGCCGCAGAGGAAATCTTAGGAAGTGATGATCGGATTATCTCAGTTGAGACCTCGTTCAGCGATGGGGAGAGTGGCTCCTACCGCCTGGCCAGCAACGGCTTTGAAGGGGAGCGTCGTGGCACCTCGTTCGGCTTATCGGCCAGTGTGGCGCTGAAGGATGTGGGTGATGCCCGTCCCGCCTCTTACTGGTACGAATCCTCCCTCTTCTATGACCAGCTGGTGAAGACCGGCTGTGGAACCAAGGCTTATGAGCGCGCTTTGCGTAAACTGGGTCAGCGGAAGGTGGCCTCAGGGCGTTACACCATGGTAGTAGATACCCTCTGTGTGCGTCAACTGCTCGCTCCGATGATCAGTGCGCTCTACGGATCCGCCCTCCATCAAAAGAACTCGTTCTTAATGGATAGCTTGGGTAAGCAGGTGGCCTCACCGCTGTTCAACCTGCTTGACGAGCCCCATCTGATTGGAGCCAACGGTGCACGCTACTTCGATGGTGAAGGGGTGGCTACCCGCCCTATGCCGGTGTTTGAAGAGGGCGTATTACATACCTATTATATAGATACCTTCAGTGCGAAGAAGATGGCGGTGGAACCTACTATCGCTTCTCCCTCGCTCCTCGTCATGATGCCGGGAGAGAAGAACCTGGATGAACTGGTGGCTGAGGTGAGTCAAGGCATCCTGGTAACCGGATTCAATGGTGGCAACTGTAATAGCTCCACGGGTGATTTCTCTTACGGCGTAGAGGGGTTCCTTATTGAGCATGGCCAGCTGACCCAGCCTATCAACGAGATGGTGGTGACCGGCCAGATGTCTGACCTCTGGAATCATCTGGTAGCCGTAGGCAACGATGCCCGTAGTTGTAACTCGTGGCGTATCCCGTCGCTTACCTTCGAGGAGGTCAGCTTCAGTGGGTTGTAGCGTTAGTCCATCATCAGTCCCATATAGAGGTTCTGATTGGAGCAGATCCATTTGGTGAGGGTCTGGATGGTGATGATGGGGCAGCTTGTCCCTCCTGTGATGGGGGAGGCATTAGGCTTGAAAAAGAGTTCGCCCCTCTTTATTTGATAGAGTCCGGTGTTCAGGGGAATCTGATTGTCGATGAGGTAAAAGCTCATCTCATCAAAGGGGTGTTCCACACCATAGGCTTGCAAATAGCGATAGGCATTCAGCAGACGAATCATTCCGAAATAGCCTGGGTCATCGTCTGTTTGGAGAGCGCGGTGTTCTATGTAGAGGGGGAGGTCGCTACTTTGTTTGATTAAGGTGAACAGGAGGTCGAGCTCTTGGTTGTTTGCCGTGAGGTAGTGGCGAATGAGGAGCGATTGGCCTTGATGCTCTACTATGGCTTGCACCTCGTTATCCCCTTGTTCACCCCTGTTTAGGAGGGCGATGTATCCTCCGTTGTTGCAAATGTCCCTCATGGCAACCTGTGAAGCGGTCATGTCCAGCCGAAGCTCTTGCTGTGGAAGAACGGCATATCTATTGGCTAATGCATACTGTATGATGGCCCTATCGCTAACCTTTTTCAAAAGTTTAGCTCCTGCTGGGATTGGAGCCTCCTTGGTCCACCTCTCTCGGATGCGCTTGAAGGCTGGAATGAATCCAAAGCGGCTGTAATAGTTGAATAGGTCTCTATTCGCTGGTATGGTGACGCAAAACTCTTTTTTCAAACTTCGCATCTCCTGCATGGTTTCGATGATGAGTTGCCCCATCAATCCCCTTTTACGGTGCGACGGCTCCGTGGCGAGTGCATAATAATAGGCCCCCTCCATCATCTCACTACAATAGGGAAGCGAATACCCCTCTAAGTGGTGGAGCATGGCCACGACCTGCCCCTCCTCCTTAATTAACCGATAATTGATAGGCTTATTAAAGGCACTATAAAAGAGATTGACAAACCGAGGGTCATCCTCGAAGCAGCGCAGCCAGAGCGCCTTCATGGCATCTATATCAGAGGAGTACATTGTTGTTCTTTTATTTGACAAGTTGACAAGTAGCTCTCCTCCCTTAAGGGAGGTTGGGAGGGCCTCTACCATTTAATGGCTTCTACGGGTTCGCTCTTCAGGCAAGCGATGTATTTCTCAAGAATCGCGGTGGGCTGGTAGGAGAGTTTCGCCTTGCGGAGTCCTTCAATCCCTAAATCCTCTTCGCGATTGAGATAGATATATTGCTCGGGTATATGGTTGGCAAATTCGTAATTAATCATGGCGTAAGCCCCCTCAATACGGGTGTCGGCCTTTTCCACGTGGATGCCAAAGGTCTCTTGGTTGATAGGCATACCAAAGGTGAAGGCTGCAATCTGGTCATTGACATGCAGGATGCCACCCGTCAGACCAAGTTCATCAAAATGCTCTAAGGCGTAAATCATAGCGCGTCGCTCATTGCCTGTGCCCTCCTGCTCGTCGCATTTATTGGCCAAACACCACTCTTGCTCCAATTGCAGGCATTCGCTGATGCTATCGGGAGTAATCGGGGTGTAGGTGTAGTTGGTGTAGATGCGCTTGAACTTATTCACATGGTTGCGCTTGGGTTGGAAGCGTTTGCCAGCCAAGGTGGCCAGGTCGCTACGTAGGTAGATGTAGTCGGCATAGTCGCGGTCAGCCGTAAACTGGAACTGACCGGGCATAAAGGCTTCCACCTCAGAACACATGTCGCTGCAGATGCCCAACAGACAGAAGGGGGCTCCCTCGCGATGGGCGTCATCAATCAAGGCGTGAAGTACTGCACGCAGGTCGCCGTTGCCTATTGGCATCATATAGACCAACTGCCCCTCCGCATGGAATTTCAGCAGTAGGTAGCCATCAAGCTCAGCAAACTGCGTGCCATACATAAAGCGCCAACTGCAGAGGTTGGCGAAAGAGAGGTCGCAGTTGCGCCTTGGACTTTGGAGCGTGTAGCGCTGGATGGTAGCTCGGTCAGCGATTTCAATATCTTTGAAGGGTATCATAGGGTGGGGTGGTTCATTGGTTGGTTATAGTCCCAGTAGGGAGAGAATGGTAGGGGTGAGGAGGGCAGTGAGAATGCCGTTTAGAGTGAGGCCGAGGCTGGCGAAGGCGCCGTACTTGCTACTAATATCCATAGCGGTGGAGGTGCCTACGGCATGGGCTGCCGTGCCGAGCGAGAGACCTTGGGCCATCGGACTGCCAATATGCGTAATCTGCATGGTCTTCATGCCGAGGATGCCTCCCAACAGACCGACGCAGACCACCACGGCAGCTGTGAGGGAGGGGATGCCTCCCAGCGTATTGGTTACCTCCATGGCGATGGGTGTAGTGACCGATTTGGGGGCCAAGGAGTAGATAATCTCCTGCGGAGCGCCCAACCAGCGGGCAATCAGTACCACAGAGACTACGCCCACAATACAGCCCACCAGTTGAGAGAGCAGAATAGGGAGCAACTGTTTCTTAATAGTCTCCAGTTGCAGGTAGAGAGGCACACCCAAAGCCACCACGGCGGGGCGTAACCAAAACTCAATCAGATGCCCCCCTTCGCTATAGGTCTCGTAGCTGATACCACTCCATTTCAGAAGGATAATCAGCAGGGCCATGGTGAGCAGAATAGGGTTGAGAAGCATCAATCCCGTACGTTTCTGGAGCCATTTGGCTCCGAAGAAGAGGCCGAAGGTAACGGCCAGAAGAAATATGGGGTTAGAAAGAAAATCCATAAGGCAATGGGGCGTTTATTTGAGTTTCCGGGTAAGCTGATGTACCCATCCAGTGACGACCAGGACCAGCAGGGTGCTGACTACAGAGGCGATGAGGATAGGCCAGAAGTGGGCCTGGATGATGTCGAAGTAGAGCATCAGGGCCACACCGGGTGGCACGAAGAAGAAACCGAGGTTAGCGACCAAAAAGTTGCATAGGCCCTGTACCCACTCCAGCTTAATCCATTTCAGTTTTAAGAAAAGGGTTAAAAGGAGCATCCCGATGATGCTTGAGGGGAGCCTTACTCCCGTCAGGTAAACTACCAGTTCACCCAAGGCCAGACAGCCGAAAAGAATTGCACATTGACGTATCATATTCGTTCTATTTCTATCTTTTCCCCAGACCAGAGCAGAGTTATCCAATCTCCTCACAGGGAAATGCGGCCGCAAAGGTAAGGCTTTTTTTGAAAAAAAAGAGCAAGGATTTATCAATTGTTTGCGATTTAATTTCTACATTTGCATCCAGAGGTGACCACGTGGGCCAAATGATAGTGTTAAATAGTCTAATATTACACATCAACAGAGATAAAAAGCCAGTTTTTGCTATGTTGATATTGCAAAATGAACTATTTTTGCACCGTCTTTCATGGGGTACATGGCGTACCTGTTGGAGATAAGGCATCAGAATAGAATCTGTTATACATCATATTTTATTATGCAAAACATTATCGACGAAATTGTTGAGCGCGCGAAAGCGAACCGCCAACGCATTGTTCTTCCTGAAGGTACAGAAGAACGCACATTGAAGGCTGCTAACCAGATTTTGACTGACGGTGTAGCCGATTTGATTCTCCTTGGCAATCCTGCCGAGATTGAAGCCTGCGCTAAAGAGTGGGGCTTGGGTAATATCAGCAAGGCCACGATTATCGACCCCATGGATCACCCCAAGAAAGAGGAGTATGCTCAGCTGCTCTGCGAGCTGCGCAAGAAGAAGGGCATGACCATTGAGGAGGCTCGTAAATTGGTGGAGAATCCCCTTTATCTGGGCTGCTTGATTATCAAGAGTGGCGATGCTGACGGTCAGTTGGCTGGTGCACGTAACACCACGGGTGATGTACTTCGCCCCGCTCTGCAGATTATCAAGACTACGCCCGGTATCACTTGCGTATCTGGCGCTATGCTGCTGCTGACTCACGCTCCTGAGTATGGTCAGAATGGTGTTTTGGTGATGGGTGACGTGGCTGTAACGCCTGTACCTGATGCCGATCAGTTGGCTCAGATTGCGGTTTGCACCGCTCGTACGGCCCGTGCCGTAGCTGGTCTCGACCCGAAGGTAGCTATGTTGAGTTTCTCAACCAAGGGATCTGCAAAGCACGAAGTGGTTGATAAGGTGGTTGAGGCGCTGCGTAAGGCCAAGGATTTGGCTCCTGACATCGCTATCGATGGTGAACTGCAGGCTGATGCCGCTTTGGTTCCCAGTGTAGGTGCCAGCAAGGCTCCCGGATCTGCTATCGCTGGACATGCTAACGTTTTGGTGGTTCCTTCACTCGAGGTGGGTAACATCTCTTATAAACTGGTTCAGCGTCTGGGTCATGCCGATGCCATCGGTCCGGTACTTCAGGGTATCGCCCGTCCTGTGAACGACCTGTCACGTGGCTGCTCTATCGAAGATGTCTATCGTATGATTGCCATCACGGCTAACCAAGCCATTGCAGCCAAGCAATAATAAATCCCTTAATCAACCATAAAAACATTAGAAAAGAGATGAAAGTACTCGTTCTTAACTGTGGTAGCTCGTCTATCAAATACAAGCTCTTCGACATGGAGCAGAAGGCCGTTATCGCCCAGGGTGGTATTGAGAAGATCGGCCTGAAAGATTCATTCCTGAAATTCACTCTGCCCAGCGGTGAGAAGAAGATTCTGGAGAAGGATATCCCCGAACATACTGTGGGTGTAGAGTTTATTCTGCAGACGTTGACCAGCGCTGAATATGGCGCTATCAAGAGTCTGGATGAGATCAACGCCGTTGGACACCGTATGGTGCATGGCGGTGAGAAGTTCAGTGAGTCGGTGCTCCTGACCAAGGAGGTGCTTGATGCCTTTATCGCTTGCAACGATCTGGCTCCGCTCCATAACCCCGCTAACCTGAAGGGTGTGCGTGCTATCGAGGCTATCCTGCCCAATGTGCCTCAGATTGGTGTGTTTGATACTGCTTTCCACCAGACGATGCCTGATTACGCCTTTATGTATGCTGTTCCTTACGAACTCTACACCAAGTATGGCGTACGTCGTTATGGCTTCCACGGCACCTCTCACCGCTACGTTTCCAAGCGCGTTTGTGAGTTCCTGGGTGTCTCTCCTGAGGGCAAACGTATCATCACTTGCCACATAGGTAATGGTGGCTCAATCTC
>CAMAMO010000027.1 GCA_945836915.1 uncultured Mediterranea sp. | reverse complement strand
ATATTTCAATTTATAACTATATAACACCAATCATATTACAATATGTAATATTTGAATCTAATTCTACGATTTTATGCTTCATTTAGTTTATTCACTTATATATCACTTTGATATAATTCACCTATCTTTGCTGCGCATTTTGACACAGAAAATAGGTTTATTAGTTTATATTGTAACCACGAAACAATGAAAAAAGAACTTTTTAACAACGGAACAAAAGCACAAGACTTCATGCGTCAACCACAGCAAGTGGGTCTGTACGACGCCAGCAATGAGCACGACGCCTGCGGTGTAGGTATGATTGTCAACATCAAAGGGGGCAAGTCGCACGAGCTGGTTGAATCTGCTTTGAAGGTTCTGGAAAACATGCGCCATCGCGGCGCTGAGGGAGCGGATAACAAAACAGGAGATGGAGCGGGTATCATGCTCCAAATTCCTCACGAGTTCATTCTGTTGCAGGGTATTCCCGTACCTGAAAAGGGTCGGTACGGTACCGGTCTTCTCTTCTTACCTAAGAACGAGATGGATCAACAGGAGATTCTTCGAATTATTATTGAAGAGATTGAACGTGAAGGTTTGACCCTGATGCACCTGCGCAATGTACCGACCTGCCCGGAGATTCTGGGTGAGTCAGCGCGCGCTGCCGAACCGGAAATCAAGCAGATTTTCGTTACCGGCTTCAATGATCAAGAGACAGCCGACCGCACACTCTACATCATTCGCAAACGCATTGAGAACCGTGTACGCCAATCGGCTATCCCTTCGCGCGAGGAGTTCTACGTAGTCTCTCTCTCAACCAAGAATATCATCTATAAAGGTATGCTATCGTCCGCCCAGTTGAGGAACTATTTCCCCGACCTGACGAACAGCTACTTTACCAGCGGTCTGGCCTTAGTACACAGCCGCTTCAGTACCAATACCTTCCCCACATGGGGCTTGGCACAACCCTTCCGTCTGTTGGCTCACAACGGTGAAATCAACACCGTACGCGGTAACCGCGGCTGGATGGAGGCGCGCGAAAGTGTGCTCTCTACCCCCATTTTGGGCGACATTAAACAGCTACGACCCATTGTACAGCCAGGCATGAGCGACAGCGCCTCACTCGACAATGTGCTGGAGTTCCTGGTGATGTCGGGCCTCTCATTGCCTCACGCTATGGCGATGCTGGTGCCTGAATCGTTCAACGAAAAGAACCCTATCAGCGAGGAGCTGAAGGCCTTCTACGAATACCACTCTATCCTGATGGAGCCTTGGGACGGCCCCGCTGCCCTACTCTTCAGCGACGGACGCTTTGCCGGCGGTATGCTTGACCGTAACGGCTTACGCCCCGCCCGCTACCTCATCACCAAAAACGATACGATGGTGGTAGCCAGCGAGGTGGGCGTGATGGATTTCGAACCGGCTGACATCAAGGAGAAGGGACGCCTGCAACCGGGAAAGATACTCCTGATTGATACGCAAGAGGGCAAGATTTATTATGACGGCGAACTGAAACGCCAGCTGGCCGAGGCGAAACCCTATCGCTCGTGGCTGGCCGCCAACCGTATCGAGCTGGATGAGCTGAAGAGCGGACGCAAGGTGGCTCACAGCGTGCCTCACTACGAGGCTAACCTCCGCTCGTTCGGCTTCACTAAAGAGGATGTAGAGAAGATTATCATGCCGATGGCTCAAAATGGTTCAGAGCCTATCTCTGCCATGGGTAATGACACGCCGCTGGCCGTATTGAGCGACAAGCCGCAACTCTTCTTCAACTACTTCCGTCAGCAGTTTGCCCAGGTAACCAACCCGCCTATCGACCCCATCCGCGAGGAGCTGGTGATGTCGCTCACGGAGTACATCGGTGCGGTAGGTATGAACATCCTGACGCCTAACGAAAGCCACTGTAAGATGGTGCGTCTGAACCACCCCATCTTGACCAATACGCAGCTCGACCTGCTCTGCAACATCCGCTACAAGGGATTCAAGAGCGCCAAACTGCCAATGCTCTTCGAGGCCCAACGGGGTCGTGCCGGATTGCAAGAGGCCTTGAGTCAACTCTGCCGCCAAGCGGAGGAGTCGGTCAACGAGGGGGTCAACTACATCATCCTTTCCGATTGCGACATCAACCCCACGATGGCGGCTATCCCCTCGCTGCTGGCCGTTAGCGCGGTGCATCACCACCTCATATCGGTAGGAAAGCGCGTACAGACAGCCCTGGTAGTTGAGAGCGGTGAGATTCGCGAGGTAATGCATGCCGCGTTGCTCCTGGGCTTCGGCGCCAGCGCCCTCTGCCCCTACATGGCCTTCGCCGTGCTTGATAAACTGGTGGCACGCAGCGAGATTCAGCTCGACTACGCCACCGCTGAAAAGAACTATATCAAGGCCATCTGCAAGGGTCTCTTCAAGATAATGAGTAAGATGGGTATCAGCACCATCCGCTCCTACCGCGGCGCGAAGATTTTCGAAGCCGTAGGTCTGAGCGAGGAATTAAGCAACGCCTACTTCGGTGGCTTACGCTCTACCATCGGCGGTATCCGTCTGGACGAGGTGGCACGCGATGCCATCGCCTTCCACGACGAGGGATTGGCCGCCTTCAGGAAGGAGGAACGCCAACAGCGTGAGGGGCAACCGCTACTGGATGAGCAGATGCCTCTCCTACCCAACCGCGGCCTCTATGCCTACCGAAAGGAGGGCGAGGCGCACGCCTGGAACCCTGAAACCATCAGCACCCTGCAGCTGGCTACCCGGTTAGGCAGCTACAAAAAGTTCAAAGAGTTTACCCACTTGGTAGATAGCAAGGAGAAGCCCATCTTCCTGCGCGACTTCCTCGACTTTAAGAAGAGCCCCATCGCTATCGACGAGGTGGAGCCGGTAGAACAGATTCTGCGCCGCTTCGTTACGGGAGCCATGTCGTTTGGAGCCATCAGCCAAGAGGCACACGAGGCTATTGCCCTCGCTATGAACCAGATTCATGGCCGCAGCAATACGGGTGAAGGTGGTGAGGACAGTGCCCGCTTCCATAGCCCCATGCGCAGCGCCATCAAGCAGGTGGCCAGCGGACGCTTCGGTGTCACTACTGAATACCTGGTCAACGCTGACGAGATACAGATAAAGATTGCTCAAGGTGCTAAGCCGGGTGAAGGTGGCCAGCTGCCTGGCTTCAAGGTGGATCAAGTAATTGCCCGCACGCGTCACTCCATTCCGGGTATCTCGCTCATCTCGCCTCCCCCTCACCACGACATCTACTCCATCGAGGATTTGGCGCAGCTCATCTTTGATTTGAAGAATGTGAATCCCAAGGCTAAAATCAGCGTAAAGTTGGTAGCTGAGAGTGGCGTGGGCACCATCGCAGCCGGTGTAGCCAAGGCGAAGGCAGACCTGATTGTCATCTCAGGTGCCGAAGGTGGTACAGGTGCTTCACCTGCCAGCTCTATCCGCTACGCCGGTATCTCGCCAGAGATTGGCTTGAGCGAAACGCAACAGACGCTGGTACTCAACGGCCTGCGTGGACAAGTGATGCTGCAGGTAGATGGTCAGTTGAAGACCGGACGCGACGTGGTGCTGATGGCGATGCTGGGTGCCGAGGAGTATGGTTTTGCTACTGCCGCCTTGATTGTGCTGGGTTGCGTTATGATGCGCAAATGTAACCAAAACACGTGCCCCGTAGGTGTGGCTACCCAGAATGCGGAGCTGCGCAAGCGCTTCATGGGGCGCAGCGAATACTTAGTCAACTACTTCACCTTCCTGGCTCAGGAAGTACGCGAGTATCTGGCTGAGATTGGCGCCAAGTCGATGGATGAGATTATCGGTCGCACCGATTTGATTATCCGCAAGGCTGACGATGGCATCAAGAAGCATGAGCTGATTGACTTCTCAAAGATTCTGACCCGCATTGACAACGGAGCCGCTATCCATCACGTGATTGACCAGCAACATGGCATCGACACGGTGAAGGATGTGGAGATTCTGCGTGCAGCGGCTGATACGCTGGAGAATCAACGCGAGATGTCGCTGGAATATACCATTGCCAATACGGATAGAGCCGTGGGTGCCATGCTCTCAGGTGCGGTAGCTGCCAAATATGGGGCTGCAGGATTGCCTGACCAGACGTTGAACGTAAAGTTCAAGGGTTCTGCCGGACAGAGCTTTGGTGCCTTCTTGGTACCGGGCATCAGCTTCAAGCTGGAGGGTGAGGCCAACGACTACCTTGGTAAAGGTTTGAGTGGTGGACGCATTGCCGTGATGCCCCCTGTTCGCAGTAACTTTGAGGCCGAGAAGAATACCATTGCCGGTAACACCATCCTCTATGGAGCCACCTCGGGCGAGGTCTATATCAATGGCCGTGTAGGCGAACGTTTTGCCGTGCGCAACTCGGGTGCTATCGCCGTGGTAGAAGGTGCAGGCGACCACTGCTGCGAATACATGACCGGCGGACGGGTGGTTGTACTCGGTGAGACAGGCCGTAACTTCGCTGCCGGTATGAGTGGTGGTGTGGCTTACGTATGGAACCGCGAAGGCAACTTTGATTACTTCTGCAACATGGAGATGGTAGAGCTTTCGCTCATCGAAGAGGCCTCGTACCGCAAGGAGCTCCATGAACTGATTCGTCAGCACTACCTCTACACCGGTTCAAAACTGGCGCGCACCATGCTCGATGATTGGAACCGCTACGTCGATGAGTTCATTCAGATTGTGCCCATTGAATACAAGAAGGTGCTGCAAGAGGAGCAGATGCGCAAACTGCAACAGAAGATTGCCGACATGCAGCGTGATTATTGATCAGATTAGTAAAACAAAAAAAACTCATAAAGCCTTATGGGAGATCCAAAAGCATTTCTCAATATACCTCGCCAAGAGGCGGGTTACCGTCCGATACACGAACGTATCACCGATTTTACACAGGTAGAACAGACGCTCAACAGCCATGACCGCAAGCTACAAGCATCGCGCTGCATGGATTGCGGTGTACCCTTCTGCCACTGGGCTTGTCCGCTGGGCAATAAGGATCCTGAGTTTCAGGATGCCCTCTACAGGGGACGCTGGCAGCAGGCCTATCGCATCCTCTCGCAAACCAACGATTTCCCCGAGTTTACCGGACGCATCTGCCCGGCTCTCTGCGAGAAGTCGTGCGTGTTGAAACTCTCATGCGAACAACCGGTAACCATCCGCGAAAACGAAGCGGCTATTGCTGAAGCCGCTTTCCGCGAAGGGTTCATCGAGCCCTGCAAACCCGAACGCAACGGTAAGCGGGTAGCCGTCATCGGCGCAGGCCCTGCCGGGTTGAGCACCGCCGTTCGCCTCAATGCCAAAGGGTACGAGGTAACTATCTTTGACAGCAAGCCCCACCCTGGAGGTCTTTTGCGTTATGGTATTCCTAACTTTAAGCTCGACAAGAGTGTGATTGACCGCCGCATGAAGGTGCTCGAGGCCGAAGGTATTCTGTTTGAGATGGGCGTGACGGTTGACGTCAACAATCTGCCTCAGGGCTTTGACGCCTATGCTATCTGCACCGGCACCCCTACCGCTCGCGACCTGCCTATTCCCGGACGCGACCTGAAGGGGGTCTATTTCGCCCTCGAGATGCTGAGTCAGCAAAACCGCATTCTTGACGGAGAGAGCTTCAGCAAAGAGCAGTTGGTCAACGCTAAAGGTAAGAAGGTGCTGGTGATTGGTGGTGGCGATACGGGTAGCGACTGCATCGGTACCAGCATCCGTCAAGGTGCCGTGAGCGTGACTCAAATTGAGATTATGCCCCAGCCACCGGTAGATCATAATCCCGCTACACCCTGGCCGCAATGGCCCGTGGTACTGAAAACCACCTCAAGCCATGAAGAGGGCTGCACCCGCCGTTGGAGCCTTGCCTCGAACCATTTCATTGGCAAGAACGGCAAAGTGACTGGTGTAGAGGTGGAAGAGGTGGAGTGGATACCTAATCCTGAAGGCGGTCGCCCCATCATGAAGCCCACCGGTAAGAAGGAGATTATCGAAGCAGATATGGTGTTGCTGGCGATGGGCTTCCTTAAACCTGAACAACCCAAGTTCCCCGAAAATGTCTTCGTAGCAGGCGATGCGGCTAATGGGGCCAGCTTGGTGGTCAGAGCCTTAGCTCACGGCCGCAAAGTAGCTCAACAGATTGATGATTACCTTATCAAGAAGTGATAAGCCCATTAAACGTTTATCCTTTCTATCATCCCTTCCTCCCATCTCCCCCGCCAGGGAAATGGGAGGGGTCAAACTTAAAACTCAAATTTTTACATATATGTGTGGAATAGCAGGAATATTCAATATCAAGGAACAGACTCCTGAGATTAGAAAAAAGGCGTTGAAAATGGCTCAAAAGATTCGTCACCGCGGACCCGATTGGAGCGGTATTTACGAAGGGGGTACGGCCATTCTCGCTCACGAACGCCTCTCTATCGTTGACCCTCAATCAGGCGGACAGCCACTCTTCTCACCCGATCGCAAGCAGGTATTGGCCGTGAATGGCGAGATTTATAACCATCGCGACATCCGCGCCCGCTTTGCCGGACGTTACGACTTTCAAACCGGTAGCGACTGCGAGGTTATCCTTCCTCTCTATCGCGAAAAGGGTATCAACTTTCTGGAGGAGCTCAACGGCATCTTCGCCTTTGCCCTCTACGATGAGGAGCGCGATGAGTTCCTGATTGCACGCGACCCCATTGGCGTGATTCCACTCTACATCGGACGCGACAGCGAGGGACGCATCTACTTCGGCAGCGAGCTGAAGGCGCTCGAGGGCTTCTGCGACAGCTATGAGCCCTTCCTTCCCGGCCACTACTACTGGAGTAGAGAGGGCAAGATGACACGCTGGTACACAAGGGATTGGATGGAGTTTGACAAAGTAAAAGATAACTACAACACACCCCATGCACATGAAGAAGAGGTGAAGGCGGTTCATGATGCGTTAGAGGCCTCGGTACAACGTCAGCTGATGAGTGACGTGCCTTATGGCGTGCTGCTATCTGGCGGTTTGGATTCATCGGTCATCTCAGCTATCGCTAAGAAATATGCGGCAAAACGCATTGAAACAGACAGCCAAAGCGATGCCTGGTGGCCACAACTACACTCGTTTGCTGTAGGCTTGAAGGGTGCGCCAGATTTGATTAAGGCCCGTGAGGTGGCCGACTTCATCGGTACAGTACACCACGAAATCAACTACACCATCCAAGAGGGATTGGATGCCATCCGCGACGTCATCTACTTCATCGAGACCTATGATGTAACGACCGTACGTGCCTCTACGCCGATGTATCTGCTGGCTCGCGTCATCAAATCCATGGGTATCAAAATGGTACTGAGCGGAGAAGGAGCCGACGAGGTGTTTGGCGGCTACCTCTACTTCCACAAAGCACCCACGCCTCAAGCCTTCCATGAGGAGACGGTGCGCAAGCTCTCCAAGCTCCATCTTTACGACTGTTTGCGTGCTAACAAGAGCCTCTCTGCATGGGGTGTAGAGGGGCGTGTACCCTTCCTCGACAAGGAGTTCCTGGATGTGGCCATGCGCTTGAATCCGGCGGTGAAGATGTGCCCTGGCCATGAAATAGAGAAGCGCGTGGTGCGCGAGGCCTTTAGCGATATGTTGCCCCAGAGTGTGGCTTGGCGCCAGAAGGAGCAGTTCAGCGACGGCGTAGGTTACTCATGGATTGACACGTTGAAAGCCATGACAGCCGCCGCCGTAACCGACGAGCAAATGGCCCATGCCGCAGAACGGTTCCCCATCAATCCGCCCATGAACAAAGAGGAGTACTACTACCGCAGCATCTTCGAAGAACACTTCCCCAGCGAAAGTGCCGCCCGCAGCGTACCCAGTGTACCGAGCGTGGCCTGCTCTACGGCAGAGGCTCTGGCATGGGATGCCTCATTCCAAGGCAAGAACGACCCCAGCGGACGCGCCGTAGCCGGTGTACACGAACAGGCCTACACAAAATAAGCCAACGTTCGTCCGTCAGAGCGTACTGACAATAAAGGAGAGCATCATCTGGATACTCTCCTTTTTATTATATCTTAATTCTTGACTTGACCTATTTATCACTCTCTTGGCTTGAGCTATTTATCACTCTCTTGACTTGATTTATTAGTCAATTTCTTGATTTGCTCCTTGCTCTTATCGATGAATTTGCGATTCGTTTGCATGATATCCTCCATAATGGCATCATTAATTTGCTTGAAACCGTTGATGTAATCCTGAGCGCGCTGAAAGACGTTTGGTCCAAGCATCGTCTTTTTGACCTGGAGCGGCACTATGACGTGTAACTCCTTAGGTAAGATTCTCACCTCTACCACCTTGTCAGCCATAACGGGGTCGCCATCAAAATGAACCAATCCAGGCGCCTTACGCAAGATGCGCAACGAACGGCAACGGAAACTCTTGACGTGACTATTCTGATCAATCGAGCGATTGAAAAGCTGGAAAGCAAGCGAAGGGGCTTCAAGCATATTGAAAGGTTCCAAGATGGTGACATCAAGCAGCCCATCGCTCAGCGAGGCATGAGGGGTGATATAGGCGTTATTGCCATACTGCGACGCATTGCCCACCGCAATGACAAAAGCCTGGTAATGCGACGAGATGCCATCCATTTCCAGTTCATAGGTTTCAGGCTTGTAACGCAAACTCTCTTGAAGCATCTTCTCTAAATAGGTCAGCGGCCCACGTTTGCCCGCTTGCGAGAACTTCATGCTGACAAAAGCGTCAAAACCCACACCGCAGGTGCAGAAGAAGGGGATATCGTTGATTTTACCATAATCAATCAAGTCGCACTTTTCGCCGTTGATAACCTGCAAAGCTCCCTTCACATCCATGGGAATTTGCAAATGACGCGCCAAACCGTTGCCTGATCCACAGGGTATAATAGCCAAAGCGGTCGATGTATGAACCAGCGAACGGGCAATTTCGTTGATGGTACCATCACCACCTACCGCCGCCACCGCAAAATAGCCTTCCGAGGCCTTCTGAGCTGCAATCTCTGTAGCGTGTCCGGCATATTCTGTATAGATAATCTCTAACTCAAAACGCTCTTTATCAAGCAATTCATCAATTTGCTTGACAATCAGGGCCTTGTTTTGCGTACCCGATATGGGGTTGATGATAAAAGCTATTTTCTTTCGTTCGTTCATGCGGGAGATGGTAGTTTATCAACTCATATAGAGTTGCAAAAGTAGTACTTTTTATCGAATATCGATGCTATTTATCGTTTTTTTTATGAATAAAGCAACTTTTTCAATAAAAAAAGGGGATGACATAACAATTTTCACTATCTTTGCACGCTGTATCAAGTGGTTGATGCATTTTGCATAAATAGATTGGCGAAGATAAGTAGTAATGTATATATAAGATAGTAAATGAATTTACTTAAAGAAAAATTTGCGAAATACGACATTCCCCAGCAATTCATGGCGAAGGGCGTATATCCCTACTTCCGCACCATTGACTCACATCAAGATACGGAAGTGCTGATGGACGGCAAGAAAGTGCTGATGTTTGGTTCGAACGCCTATATGGGCCTTACCTACGAGCAGCGAATCATTGACGCCGCCATCGAAGCAACAAAAAAGTATGGTACCGGATGCGCCGGCTCACGTCTGCTTAACGGTACGCTGGATATTCACGTGGAGTTAGAAAAAGAGCTGGCTGAGTTTGTAGGCAAGGATGAAGCACTCTGCTTCTCTACGGGCTTTACGGTTAACGAGGGGGTGATTCCCCAATTGGTAGGACGTGGTGACTACATCATCTGCGATGACCGTGACCATGCTTCGATTGTAGATGGCCGACGTCTGAGTTTTGCCACCCAACTGAAGTACAAGCACAACGACATGGAGGCTCTGGAGAAGGAGTTGCAGAAGTGCGAACCCGATGCTGTCAAACTGATTGTTGTAGATGGTGTCTTCTCCATGGAGGGCGACCTGGCTAACCTGCCCGAGATTGTCCGCTTGAAAAAGAAATATAATGCCAGCATCTACGTGGACGAGGCACACGGCCTTGGCGTATTTGGAAAGCAGGGACGCGGCGTTTGCGACCACTTTGGCGTAACAGAAGATGTTGACCTGATCATGGGTACCTTCAGTAAGTCGTTGGCCTCAATTGGCGGTTTCGTTGCCGGCGATAAGGAGGTCATCAACTGGTTGCGTCACAATGCCCGGTCGTACATCTTCCAGGCAAGTAACACCCCCGCCGCTACGGCTGCTGCACGCGAGGCACTCCATATCATCAAAAACTCGCCCGAGCGCATCCAGCAGTTGTGGGACATCACCAACTACGCTTTGAAGAAATTCCGCGATGCCGGTTTCGAGATTGGCGAAACAGAGTCGCCCATCATTCCGCTCTATGTGCGCGATACGGAAAAGACCTTTGCCGTTACGAAGTTGGCTTTTGACGAAGGTATCTTTATCAATCCCGTTATTCCGCCCGCTTGCGCACCTCAGGACACCTTGGTACGCGTAGCGCTGATGGCTACTCACACGCGTGAACAGGTTGATTTCGCAGTTGAGAAACTGACCAAATGTTTCCGCCTGCTGGGTATCATTGAATAAAACGGATATCATTAAATAAAAACAGCGTATAACTCACTTCTCATAAGGGCTGCCATTTCCACATGGCGGCCCTTTTTCGCTACAGGTCCTTCCGTCTATGCGGCCCTTTTTAAATAGAAAGAAACCGAAATGGCCAGATGATAACGATAAGCCATAAAGTAAAGAAGGGGTCATGCGATAACGAAGTGCTCAGATGATAAATAAAGCGGAGTGATATCCTAAAAAGAAATCACTCCGCCTATTTTTATCAAAAGAGATGTCTTACTTCAGCTCCCAACCCAGTGCGCTGGCACCAAGAACGGCAGCATCGGCATCCTTCAGTTCAGACATCAACAGCTTGGCCTTACCCTTGTAGATGGTCAAGATGTTTTCGTCGATAGCCTTCTGGATAGGCTTGAAGATGTAATCGCCAGATTTAGCCAAACCGCCAAACAGAATGATAGCTTCGGGGCTTGAGAAGGCGATGAAGTCGGCAATAGCCTCACCCAGAATCTGACCGGTAAATTCAAAGATTTGCAGAGCAAGCTTATCACCCTGAACGGCGGCATCATAGACATCCTTCGAGGTGATGTTCTCAGCAGGAATCTGACGCAGCAAACTGGGCTCCGTGCTTGAGGTCAAGATTTCGCGAGCGGAACGAGCCACACCCGTAGCAGAGCAATAGGTTTCCAAGCAACCCTTGCGTCCGCAACCGCAGAGACGGCCATTCTCACGACGCATGATAACGTGACCCAACTCACCGGCAAAACCGTCATGACCGTAAACCAGCTGGCCATTGATTACAATACCACTGCCAACACCAGTACCCAGCGTAATCATGATGAAATCCTTCATACCGCGAGCGGCACCATAGGTCATTTCACCGATAGCGGCTGCGTTAGCGTCGTTAGTCAAAGCGGTAGGAATGCCAAGACGCTCTTCAAACATCGCTGCCAAGGGGATAACACCCTTCCAGGGCAAGTTAGGAGCGAACTCAATCGTACCGCTGTAATAGTTACCATTAGGTGCGCCGATACCGATACCTTTAATTTTATCTACACCGCCATTGGCGATGATTAAAGGAAGCAGATTCTTGCATACTTCGTCAACATAATCCTCCACCTGAGCATAAGCACCGGTCTTGATAGAACTGCTGGCTACAATAGTTCCGCGTGCATCTACAATACCAAAGACGGTGTTTGTGCCGCCTATATCAATACCCACTACGTAGGGCTTTTCCATGTTAGAGTTCATGATATCTACACTTTATTTTAAAAGGTTAGTAATTAATTAACGACACAAAATTGGCAAAGATTATTGAGACTTCAAAATCTTTTCGCCAAAAAAAACTATATCTTTGCAACTTTTTATAGGTATCTTGCGTCTAATGGTCAAAAAGCGAGACAAAATTGAAGTAAAACTATAAAATAGAACGATTGTGATTGACTTAAAAGAGATCAATAAGACCTATAACAACGGCGCTCCGCTGCATGTTTTGAAGGGAATCAACCTCCACATCAACCAGGGGGAGTTTGTATCTATTATGGGTGCCTCAGGGTCTGGAAAATCCACGTTATTAAATATATTAGGTATCCTTGATAACTACGACACGGGTGAGTACCGGCTGAACGGCACCCTGATCAAGAACCTGAGCGAGAACCGTGCCGCCGAGTTGCGTAACCGCATGATTGGTTTCATCTTCCAGTCGTTTAATCTGATTGCCTTCAAGAATGCCATGGAGAATGTGGCACTCCCCCTCTTCTATCAAGGGGTGAACCGTAAGAAGCGTAACGCCATCGCCCTGGAGTATCTGGATAAGCTGGGCCTGAAGGATTGGGCTTACCACATGCCCAACGAGATGAGTGGCGGACAGAAACAGCGTGTAGCCATAGCCCGGGCGCTCATTACCAAGCCGCAGATTATTCTGGCCGATGAACCCACGGGAGCTCTGGATAGCAAGACCTCGGTCGAGGTGATGCAGATTCTTAAAGACCTCCACAAAGAGGGACTCACCATTGTCGTCGTCACCCACGAAAGCGGAGTGGCCAACCAAACGGATAAGATTATCCACATCAAGGATGGCATCATCGGTCAAATCGACGAGAACATTGACCACAACGCCTCACCCTTCGGCGTTAACGGCCTTATGAAATAAACTCGTCAACTTGTCAACACGCAAACTCGTCAATTAAATAGAACCTATATGTTAGATCTTTGGCAAGAAATATTCGGAACCATCAAGCGCAACAAGCTCCGCACGGCCCTCACCGGCTTTGCCGTGGCTTGGGGCATCTTCATGCTGATTGTGCTGCTGGGCGCTGGCAATGGCTTAATCCATGCCTTTGAGAAGAGTTCCAGCGAACGAGCCCTCAACTCCATCCGCGTTTTCCCCGGATGGACGCAGAAGGCCTACGACGGCTTGAAAGAGGGACGCTACATCGAGCTGGACAACCGCGACCTCCATGATACCGAACGCCTCTTCCCCGAGGAGGTGATTGAATCGGGCGCTATCGTCAATCAGGGCGGTGTAAACATCAGCTTTGGGTCAGAGTATATCAATACCACGCTGAATGGTGTATCGCCCAACTACATCAACATAGAACCTGTGAAGACGGCTACGGGGCGTTTCATCAACGAAATCGACATCCAAGAGCGCAGAAAGGTCATTGTAATCCACCGCAATTCAGCTGAGACTCTCTTTAATAAATCTCATAAAGAGCCTATCGGACAGCTACTTAATGTAGGCGGGTTTGCCTTCACCGTAGTGGGAACCTATGGTGATATGGGCGACCAAGGCGAACAAGGTGCCTTTATCCCCTTCTCCACCCTGCAAACGATATACAATAAAGGAGACAAATTGCGCAGCATCATCTTTACCACCAAGGGGCTTGACGATGTGAAGACAAACGACGCTTTTGAGAGCCGTTACCGCAAGGCGCTGTCAAAAAACCATCGCTTTGACCCTGAAGATACGGGGGCTATCTGGCTGTGGAACCGTATGACGCAATATATCCAGTCGCAAGAGGCCATGGGTATGTTGGTTACAGCCATCTGGGTCATTGGTATCTTCACCCTGTTGAGCGGCATTGTAGGCGTAAGCAATATCATGCTGATTACCGTGAAGGAGCGTACCCACGAAATTGGCATCCGCAAAGCCTTAGGCGCCAAGCCACGTTCCATTCTGTGGCTTATTATCTCAGAGAGTGTGGTCATTACCACCCTGTTTGGCTACATCGGCATGCTGGCCGGCATTGGCGTAACAGAGTGGATGGATGCCTATTTCGGTAGCCAGACCATGAATGCCGGTATGTTTGAAGAGACCCTCTTTACCGACCCCACGGTAGATTTGCATATCGCCATCCAAGCCACCGTTACACTCATTGTAGCCGGTACGCTGGCCGGTTTCTTCCCTGCAAGGAAAGCCACCCATATCCGCCCCATCGAGGCACTTAACGCTTTATAATAAGGAGGAGAACGTATGAAACTATTCGATAGAGACACCTGCGAGGAGATTCTGATTACCATCACCCGCAACCGCACCCGCAGCCTGCTCACCGCCTTTGGCGTGTTTTGGGGCATCTTTATGCTGGTTAGCTTGATTGGCGGCGGTAAAGGATTGGAAGAGAGTATGCAGAAGCAGTTTGAGGGCTTTGCACAAAACTCGGCCTTCGTCGTGGCGCAGCAAACCAGCGAGGCCTACAAGGGGTTTCGCAAGGGGCGCTGGTGGTCGTTGAATCTGAAGGATGTTGATCGCGTCAAGCGTGTGCCGGGCACGGATGTAGTCACTCCCTCGTTTGCCCAATGGGGCAAGAACGCCATCTATGGCGATAAGAAATACAACTGTTCAGTCAAGGGCCTCTACCCTGATTACGAATACATTGAGCACCAGGATATGAGGTACGGACGCTTTATCAACGATGTAGATATCCGTGAGGCGCGCAAGGTGTGCGTCATAGGCAAACGCGTCTATGAAGCGCTCTTCAAGAAGGATGAAGACCCCTGCGGCAAGTTTATCCAGGTGGATGGCATCTATTACCGCATCATTGGCTTGAACGTCAGCGAAGGGAATATGAACATCCAGGGTCCCGCTTCAGAGAGCGTCACCCTGCCCTACACCACCATGCAGCAGGCTTACAACGTGGGTACTGATGTCCATGTGGTCTGCTTTACCGTGAAAGAGGGCGTGAGGGTGACCGACGTACAACCCGATGTAGAGGCCGTAGTGAAAGAGGCGCACCTCATCTCGCCTACAGACAAGCAGGCCATCATGATGCTCAATGCCGAAGCCATCTTTTCCATGGTAGATAACCTGATGAAGGGTATTCGCATCCTGATGTGGATGGTAGGTCTCGGCACCCTGCTGGCTGGTGCGATAGGTGTCAGCAACATCATGATGGTGACGGTCAAGGAGCGTACCACCGAAATCGGTATCCGCCGCGCCATTGGGGCGAAGCCGAAGGACATCCTGCAACAGATTCTTTCAGAGAGTATCGTACTAACCTCCATAGCGGGCATGAGTGGCATCTCGTTTGCGGTCTTTGTGCTCCACATCCTTGAAACGGCGGCTAACGACCCCGGACGGATTGAAACCCATTATCAGGTTTCGTTTGCCATGGCCATCGGCACCTGTCTGCTTCTGGCCGCTTTGGGCCTCTTGGCCGGATTAGCTCCCGCCTACCGAGCCATGGCCATCAAACCCATCGAAGCCATCAGAGATGAGTAAACAGAGCTTTTGGCCATACGTCAATTCATCATTTCATCAACACGTCAACTGATTAACTAAAATAATTAAAAACTAATAATAACATGACTGCAAAGAAATTTTTCAAATGGGCTGGTCTTAGTGTCATAGGACTAATCTTCGTATGGACCTTCGTTTTCCTCTATCAAAAGTCGCAACCGGCAGTGAAGGTGTATGAACTGCATCAACCGGAGGTTACGGATTTGATAAAGAGTACGGTAGCCACCGGCAAGGTGGAGCCACGCGATGAGGTATTGATTAAACCTCAGATTTCGGGTATCATAGATGAGGTTTACAAGGAGGCGGGCGAACAGATCCGCAAGGGTGAAGTGATTGCCAAAGTCAAGGTCATCCCCGAGCTGGGCACGCTGAATGGCGCCGAGAGCCGTGTGCGCTTGGCAGAGATTAATGCCCGCCAGGCAGAGACCGACTTCTCACGCACCAAGGAACTCTATGAGCAGCAACTGATTAGCCGTGAAGAGTTTGAAAAGGGTGAAGTAAGTGTGAAGCAGGCGCGCGAAGAGCTGCAGACGGCCAAGGATAACCTGCAAATTGTAAAGGAGGGTATCACCCAGAGCAGCGCTTCGTTCAGCAGCACGCTGATACGTAGCACCATCGATGGCTTGATTCTGGATGTACCTATCAAGGTAGGTAACTCGGTCATCATGTCGAACACCTTCAATGATGGAACCACCATTGCCACCGTAGCTAACATGAACGACCTGATTTTCCGCGGTAATGTGGATGAAACAGAGGTGGGCCGTCTGCATGAAGGGATGCCTGTTAAATTGACTATCGGCGCCTTGCAAGGATTGTCGTTCGACGCCACCTTAGAGTACATCTCGCCCAAGGGTGTGGAGAACAATGGCGCCAACCAATTTGAAATCAAGGCAGCCATCACCCCTCCGCAAGATGTCACCATCCGCTCAGGCTACTCAGCCAACGCAGAGATTGTAACCGAACGGGCCGACCAGGTGCTTGCCATCCCTGAAGGCTGCGTAGAGTTCAGCGGCGACAGCACCTTTGTCTATATCGTTACCGACAGCGTACCAAGCCAGAAGTTTGACCGCCGGCAGATTGAAATAGGCATGAGCGACGGCATCAAGATTGCCGTGAAAAGCGGCTTGAAACAGAACGAAAAGGTACGCGGAGCCGAAAAGAAAGAGTAACTACACCCCCCTGTAACCCCGTCAACTAAAAACAGAACAAATCATGAAAAGAATCACCTATAACGCCGCCACGCTGTTGGTTTGCGGGCTTATGTTCAGCAGCGCCTCGGCTCAGCAAAAAGCCTGGAGCCTGCGCAAGTGCATTGACTACGCCATAGAGCACAACGTCAACATCAAACAGACGGCCAATACCGCAGAGCAAAGCGCCGTAGAGGTCAACACCGCCCGCTGGGCCCGACTGCCCAACCTGAATGCCCAAGCGGGACAGAACTGGAACTGGGGTCGCTCACAAACGGCCGTTAAAGACGAAACCACAGGCGACTACACCACCGTCTATGTCAACACCGCCAGCCACGGCACCAACTTCAGTTTGGGCACCAGCGTGCCGCTCTTTACCGGCATGCAGATACCTAACCAATATGCACTCTCTAAGCTCAATCTCAAGGCCGCCTTGGCCGATTTAGAGAAGGCCAAAGAGGATATCGCCATACAGATAGCCTCCTCTTATCTGCAGGTGCTCTACAAGCAAGAGACTCATCAAGTCGCTGTAAGCCAGACGGAACTCAGCCGTCAGCAGCTGAACCGCATTGAGCAACTCTACTTGAAAGGGAAAGCCTCGCGTGCCGAGGTGGCCGATGCCAAATCGCGCCTGGCACAGGATGAGATGAACCAGGTAGAGGCCTACAACAACTATAAGATAGCCCTGCTTGATTTGAGCCAGCTGATAGAGCTGGAGAGCCCCGAAGGGTTTGCGCTTGAACGCCCCGAAGCTGAAATTGAGATGAAACCGCTCACCCCTCCGGGAGAGATTGTGCAGACCGCTTTCGCTACCAAATCGGCCATCCAGGCCGCTCAATACCGTTTGGAGGGGAGCAGATACGCCATCCGTGTGGCGCTGAGTGCCTACTATCCGCAGCTGACGCTGAGTGGCAGTATCGGTACCAACTACTACTCCACCATCAACCGCACCTTCAGCCAGCAGATGAACGACAACCTGAACAAATACATCGGGCTGAACCTCAGCGTCCCCCTCTTCAACCGCTTCTCCACCCGCAACCGCGTACGCACGGCTCGCTTGCAGCAACAGAACTACGCCTTGCAGCTGGAGAACACTAAGAAATCGCTTTACAAAGAGATTCAGCAAGCCTGGTACAGCGCTACCGCCGCCGAGGCAAAGTATCAGAGCAGCCACGAGGCCTTGATGGCCAGCACGGAGTCTTTCCGCCTGATGAGCCAGAAGTATGAGAATGGCAAAGCCAACGCCGTTGAGTACAACGAAGCCAAGCAGAACCTGCTGCGTGCACAGGGCGACGAGTTGAACGCCAAATATAACTACCTTTTCAGCACCAAGATTCTTGATTTCTACAACGGAATACCTATTGAATAAGTGCCCCCCCCTTTAAAGGAAAAGCCGCGTACAACCCTTGTTTCAGGTTGACGCGGCTTTCTTGTTACTCTTGGCTTTTACGGCTTTCTGATTGACTGCTCTGCATGCTACACCAACTTGATGCCCGTGTCAGTCAGTTCAATCAAGCGTTTCTTATAGAGGTCGCCCACGGCACGTTTAAAGGTCTTCTTGCTAACGCCAAACACGTCATAAATCGCCTCGGCCGCGCTCTTATCATTAAAGGTGGTGGTTCCGCCCTGCTGGCGGATGTAGTTGAGCAGTGTGTGAGCGAAATCAACCACATGCGCCTGACCCGACCGCTGTAGCGTCAAATCCATCTTGCCATCCGGGCGCACCTGCTTGACGTAGGCCTTCAGCTCCATACCCGTATGTAGCGGACAGAACACCTCGTTTTCATAAATCAAGCCTGCGAACTGATTCTCTACAATCGCCTTGAAACCCAAGTCGGTTTTTTGCCAAATCAGGATATAGACCTCATCGCCAGCCTTGTAGGGCGGCTGCTCCTTGGCCAGGTAGCGCTCCACCTTGGCCGAGGCCATGATGCGGTAGCTCTCCTCATCCACATGGGCGTGGACGATGTAGCTCTTACCCATCTGCATCTTCATTTTCTGTTCGGCAAAGGGTACGAAGAGATCTTTCATCAACCCCCAATTCAAGAAGGCCCCATGCTGGTTGACCCAGTTGACCTCCAGGTAGGCAAACTCGCCCACTTGTATCTTCGGCGTCAACGTGGTAGCCACCAGTCGCTCCTCATTGTCTAAGTAGATAAAAACCCGCAGCTCGTCTCCAGGCTTACACCCCTCAGGCACATAGCGTGCCGGCAGCAGGATTTCACCCTCTACACCGCCATCCAGATAGATGCCAAACTCCACCTGTTTCACCACCTTCAGCGTATTGTATTTTCCCAGTTCCATATTGAATGTTAAATAATGTGGCAA
>CAMAMO010000026.1 GCA_945836915.1 uncultured Mediterranea sp. | reverse complement strand
TCGGTTTCGCATAAGTGGTCAATTTTCAGGCGATAAAGGTAGTTCTTTTTTTCTTCTCAACCAAGCGTTGATTGATTTTATTCGTAGCGAATAGCCTCGATAGGATCCAGGTCGGCAGCCTTCTTAGCCGGATACCATCCGAAGAAGACCCCCGTGATGGTGCACACCAGGAAGGAGAGCAACACGCTCCACGGCTGGATGTAGATAGGCCAATGCGCCACACTCTTGACCAGCCAACTGGCGCCGCAGCCAATGAAGACCCCGATGATACCGCCGGTGATACTGATTAGGATGGCTTCTATCAGGAACTGGCTGAGGATATCAATGCCTCGGGCGCCCACACTCATACGCAAGCCAATCTCACGGGTGCGTTCCGTCACGCTGACGTACATGATGTTCATAATGCCGATACCGCCTACCACCAGCGAGATACCTGCGATACATGCCAGTAGGGTGGTCATCAAGTCGGTGGTACTGTTCAGCATAGAGCTCAGTTCCTGCTGCGAACGGATGGTGAAGTCATCGTCATCGCTCTCTTTCAGCTTGTGGTTTCGGCGCAGCAGGGTGGTGATTTCGTCAGTAGCTTGGTCAGTCATCTCCTCGCTCAGAGCCGAGCAGAAGATGCCGCTCAGGTAGGTTTGTGCCAGCAGACGCTTCATCACCGTGGTATAGGGGGCCAGCACCACATCGTCTTGGTCCATACCCATGCTGTTGTAGCCTTTGCTTTTCAGCACGCCAATCACGCGGAAGGGCACCTGGTTGAAGCGCACTACCTTGCCGATGGGGTCGCTGTTGGGAAAGAGGTTATCCACGATGGTCTTGCCGATGATGCACACCTTGGCCGAGGTCTTAATATCCGTTTCGGTGAAGATTTCGCCGCTCTCTACCGTGAGTTGGCGTATCTGCAGGTAGTCGTTGCTGATGCCTGTTACGCTCGAGGGGTAGTTGTTGTTGCCAGCAATGAGCTGACCGCTGCTGGAAACGTTGGGGCTCACCGCAGCCAGGTAGCGCGTCTCGTTGCAGAGGGCCTCGTAGTCGGCCATCTTCAGCGTCTGCATGGCACTGGGGTCCTGGCGCACGCCTCCCATCCTATCGGCTCCGGGGTGAATCATAATCATGTTCGAGCCCATCTCAGAGATTTGGGCCTGGATGCTCTTCTTAGACCCCTGTCCGATGGCCAGCATGGCGATGACCGAAGCCACGCCGATGATGATACCGAGCATGGTGAGGAAGGCGCGAAGTTTATTGTTGCTCAAGGCCCTGAGGGCTATCTTGAAGAGGTTGGTTCCATTCATACGCTTGGGGTTTTTAGGAGGTTAGTCATCGTTGGTCACCGGCAGTTCGGCCAACGCTTGTGCCGCACTCAGGATGTGTGGGTTGACCACATCATCGCGGATTTGGCCATCGCGTAGGATGATGTTGCGGCTACTGTATTGGGCAATCTCGGGGTTGTGGGTCACGAAGATGATGGTGCGTCCCTCGGCGTGGAGCTTCTGGAAGAGCACCAAGATTTCGAACGAGGTGCGGGTGTCGAGGTTTCCCGTGGCCTCGTCGGCCAGGATGACGGCTGGGTTGTTGACCAGGGCACGGGCAATGGCCACACGCTGCATCTGTCCGCCCGACATCTGGTTCGACTTATGCTCCAGGCGGTCGGCCAATCCCACAGCCGTCAGAGCCTCGATGGCCCTTCTACGTCGTTCGGCGGCACTGACGCTGGCATTGTACATCAATGGAAGTTCCACATTCTCTACCGCCGTGGTTTTGGGTAATAGGTTGTAGTTCTGAAACACGAAACCAATCTTGCGGTTGCGCAGTACCGCCCGTTGCGGCTTGCTCATGGTGCGTACCGCAATGCCGTCGAGCAGGTATTCGCCACTGGTGGGGGTATCCAGACAACCTAAGATGTTGAGTAGGGTCGATTTACCAGAGCCCGATGTACCCATGATGGTGACAAACTCCCCTTGCTGGATGGCAAACGATACCCCGCGCAAGGCATGCACGGTCTCATCACCCACGATGAAGTTGCGTTTGATATGTTGGAGTTCGATTACGTTAGACATATAGTATATATTATTTTTTTGCAGGTAACGGGTAACAGGTAACGCTTTGACCTCTTACCTTACAATCCATTGTTTATTTCTTCTTTCCCGGAGGGCCAGGCATGAAGGGACTTCTCTCTCCGCCAGCCGCTTCAGGGGCGGCACCGTTGGGCATGCCTCCCATTACGGTAAAGGAGGCCTCGGTGATAATCTCCGTTCCTTCGTTGATGCCACTCAGTACCTCTGTGTAGTTGCCTCCGCTGATACCTGTCTCTACGGCATGGGCGGTGTAGGTATTGCCTTGGCGTGTCCACACCTTATGGGGAGCCTCTACATCGTTGATCACCGCCTTTTCACCCACAAAGAAAGGGTTGGGTGTGAAGCGCAGCGCGCGGGTAGGGATAGCCAACACATTGGGACGATCCAGGGTATAGAGCGTCACGTTAGCGGTAAGGCGGGGTTTCAGTTTAAGCGAGGGGTTTGGAGCGGAGATGATCACCTCATACGTCACCACCGTTGAGCTGCTGCTGGCCGTGGTGCTGCTTGATGATTCACCCAGACGCACTTGGGTCACTACCCCCTCAAACTGGTCGTTGGGGTAGGCATCCACGGTAAAGACAGCGCGTTGACCCTCTTCCACACCGCCTATATCGGCCTCATCCACATCGGCCACTACCTGCATCTGCGTCAGGTCGGCAGCGATGGTAAAGAGGGTCGGTGTTTCAAAGCCAGAGGCCACGGTTTGTCCCTCCTCCACGGCGCGGCTGATGACCACTCCGTCAATAGGCGAGGTGATGGTGGCATACGAGAGGTTGCGCTCCGCCTTGGCTAGGGCGGCCCGGCTGCTGTCGAAGGCACTCTTCGCCTTCTGGTAATTATAGAGCGATTGTTCGTAATCGGTATCGGCAATCAGCTGTTTGGCATGGAGCTTTTCGTTGCGCTCATATAGCTTCTTCTGGTACTCATATTCGGCCTTTGCGCCATCGTAGCTGGCGCGTTGCGAGGCCAGTTCGCTCTGCAGCGTCACGCGGTCCATCTCAGCGATGAGCTGACCTTTGGTCACCACGCTATTGTAATCCACGTAGATTTTGTCAATGATTCCGCTCACTTGGGTACCCACCTCTACCTCGGTAACCGGTTCGATGGTGCCTGTGGCGGTGATTGATTCAGAGAGGGTGGTGCGCTCCACCTTGGCGGTGGCGAAGGTGACTTTCTGCTTGCTATCGCCACCGGCAAGCATCTGATAGCCGATAGCCACCACGGCAAGTGCAGCCACGACTACAAGGATGATTTTCTTCTTATTCATATTTATAGATTTTTGTTTATCGGGGAAAGGGAATCAGATATGGAGGGCTTCGCCTTGGTAGAAGCGGAGGAGCTGGGCATTGAGCAGCGACATGTATTTGGCTTGCAGCATCTCCTGTTGGGCGCTCAGCAGGTTGCTCTTCTCGGTCAGCAGTTCCACGGTATTCTTCATGCCGAGGCTGAACTGCTCCTGCACCAGTTCGTAGCTTGTCTCCGTGGCGCGCAGCTTTTCCAAGGCAGCGGCATAGCGTTGCTGAGCGCTGTTGGCGTCGAGCCAGAGTCCTTCGATGGTTTTGTAGAGTGTTTTTTGGGCGTCGAGCAGGTCGAGTTGGCTGCTCTGTTTCTGAATCTTCGCCTTCTGGATGGCGCTTTTGGTTTGGCGTTGGTTGAAGATGGGGATGCTCAGCGTCAGGCCCAGCGAGTTGTTCCAGTTCTGTTTGATCTGTTCGCTGAAGGTGAAGTCGCTGCCGTTGGCATGGCTGGTGCCAATGCCTGCTGACAAGCTGAGGGTGGGCAGATAGCCGGCACGGGCAATCTTGATGCCCAAATCGGCCGTTTCGATACCCAGCTTGCTGGCTTCGATTTCGGGTCTAAGGGCCAACGCTTGCTGATAGACATCGGCCTTCAAGGGTAGGGGAGCGAGGATAAGTTGCTCGTTAGGCAGGGGGAGGAGGAGGTTCATCTCCTCTTCGCCATCCAGTTCGAGCAGCTGCTTCAGTTGCAGCTTGTAGTCGGCCAAGGTGGCTTGCGCTGACACCAGGTTGTAGCGGTCGGTGCTCACTTGGGCTTGCAGTTGGGCCAGATCACTTTTGGCAATACTGCCCGCCTCGAAGAGCTGCTCCGCGCGGTGAAACTCCGCTTGGCTCACCTCCAGCGTCTGTTCGTTGACCTTCAGCGCCTCGGCGGCATAGAGAATCTGGATGTAAATTTGGGCAATCTGCTCCTGGATGGAGTTCTCGCTCTGGCTCACGTTGAGCGAGGCAATGCGGGCGTTCAGCTCGTTTTGCTTCAGGGTGTTGAGGCGCGAGTTGCCGCTGTAGAGGGTCCAGTTCAGGTCGATGCCGTAGCTGCCGTTGTACGAGGTCTTGCTTTGGCTGGTTTTGATTTGGTCGCCATCAATCAGCGTAGAACTCTCGCTCCAGGGGCGGTTGACTACGCGTTGCCCAATGCTTCCCTGAATGGTGGGGAGGAAGGCCGAGCGGGCGGTCTTGACGTCGATGGCGCTGCTCTCGGCCTCCAGGCGTCCCTTGCGCACGCTGATGTTGTGCTTTAGGGCGTGACCGATGCATCTCTCCAGGGTCCACTCCGTCGGGATGGAGTCGGTCGTGGCCACACCCTCCGTTTGAGCGGAGAGGCTACAGCCACAAACTATCCCCACAGCAATCAGGGCCCATCGTCTGTAATTGTTTGTCTGCATATCGTTTCTTGTTTGGTGAATACTCTATTTTCACCGACAAATGTAGTATGCTTCAAAACAATGGGCAAAAATAATCGACGAAGGGCCCCAATTGTCTCGACTAAATGTCCAGTTTTTACTTTACTCCTGCTCCAGGCGTTTCGCCTCGTTCCACAGGGCGTCCATCTCCGCCAGGGTCATCTCCTTGAGCGGGCGGCCTTGGCGGATGGAGTGCTGTTCCACGTAGTTGAAGCGGCGGATAAACTTCTGGTTGGTCATCTCGAGGGCATTATCGGGATTGATTTTGTAGAGGCGGGCGGCGTTGATGAGGCTGAAGAGCACGTCGCCAAACTCCTGTTCCGCCTTGGCTTGGTCCATCTGCTCCACCTCAGCTTGGAATTCGGCAATCTCCTCCTTCACCTTCTCCCACACCTGGCTTCGCTCCTCCCAGTCGAACCCCACGTTGCGCGCCTTATCCTGTATGCGGTAGGCCTTGATGAGCGAGGGGAGCGCCTGAGGCACCCCGCTGAGCACCGTCTTGTTGCCCCCTTTCTCCTTCAGTTTCAGCTGCTCCCAGTTCTCCACCACCTGACCGGCCGTCTCCGCCTTGGCATCGCCAAAGACGTGTGGGTGGCGGAAGATGAGCTTGTCGCAAAGGCGGTCGCACACATCCTTGATATCAAAATCGCCCGTTTCGCTGCCTATTTTGGCATAGAAGGCCACATGGAGCAGCACGTCGCCCAGCTCCTTGCAGATTTCCATCTTATCGTCGCGAATCAGGGCGTCACACAGTTCATAGGTCTCCTCAATGGTGTTAGGGCGCAGGCTTTCATTGGTTTGCTTCCTATCCCATGGGCATTTCACTCTCAGTTCATCCAGTATATCCAGGAAGCGTCCGAAGGCCTCCATCTTTTCTTCTCTGCTATGCATATCTTATCATATATAATTATCGAGGTAACGAGGTAACGAGGTAACGGTTTAACGAGTTGACAAGATGTCTACTCTTCCTCGGGGGCAAAAGTAGTTATAATTGGTGAATTTTGGGTGGTGTTCGGTCGAAAATGTCATTTCGAAAGGCAATTATCGCTCGGATGGTGTCATTTTGTCAGTAGGTTGTCACGATTCTGCCCCTCAAATGGCATTGTTTGGTTTTGGCACGCTTTTGGCAAGTTCGTTTATGCTTGCCTCTCGAGGGCGGGCGAAACAAAAGTAGATATAGTTTAAAAAAGTATAGCTTAAACAATAATATTAGGTATAACTTAAAAATAGAACGATTATGAACATTAAACCATTAGCAGACAGAGTAGTGATTCTTCCTGCTCCTGCAGAAGAGAAGACCATTGGCGGTATCATCATCCCCGATACAGCAAAAGAGAAACCCCTGAAGGGCGAAGTCAAGGCCGTTGGTAATGGCACCAAGGATGAGGAGATGATTCTGAAAGAGGGCGATCAGGTGCTCTATGGCAAGTATGCCGGTACCGAGATTGAAATCGATGGCACCAAGTACCTCATCATGCGTCAAAGCGACGTCCTCGCCGTTCTGGGATAAGAGATTGGTGTAAGAGTGATTAGTGATTAAATATGACAACTTTAAAAAATAGAACGAATTATGGCAAAAGAGATTCTTTTTAATATAGATGCCCGCGATCAGTTGAAGAAGGGTATCGATACATTGGCTAATGCGGTGAAGGTTACCCTGGGTCCTAAAGGCCGCAACGTCATCATCGAGAAGAAGTTTGGTGCACCCCATATCACGAAGGATGGTGTTACTGTAGCTAAGGAGGTTGAACTGGCCGACGCTTATCAAAATACGGGCGCTCAGTTGGTTAAGGAGGTAGCCAGCAAGACCGGTAATGATGCCGGTGATGGTACGACTACCGCTACCGTATTGGCTCAGGCTATTGTAGCTGAAGGCTTGAAGAACGTTACTGCCGGTGCAAGCCCCATGGACATCAAGCGCGGTATGGACAAGGCCGTAGCTAAGGTGGTAGAGTGCATCAAGGCTCAAGCCGAAGTGGTTGGCGACAACTACGACAAGATTGAGCAGGTAGGTACCGTATCAGCCAACAACGACCCCGTTATCGGTAAGCTGATTGCCGACGCTATGCGCAAGGTCTCTAAGGATGGCGTCATCACCATCGAAGAGGCTAAGGGTACCGACACAACCATTGGTGTCGTAGAGGGTATGCAGTTCGACCGCGGTTACCTCTCTCCCTACTTCGTAACCAACGCTGAGAAGATGGAGTGCGAGATGGAGAAGCCTTACATCCTGATTTACGACAAGAAGATCTCGAACCTGAAGGACTTCCTCCCCATCTTGGAGCCCGCCGTTCAAACCGGTCGTCCGTTGCTCGTCATTGCCGAGGATGTAGATAGCGAAGCGCTGACTACCCTGGTAGTTAACCGCCTGCGCTCACAGTTGAAGATTTGCGCAGTCAAGGCTCCTGGCTTTGGCGACCGTCGTAAGGAGATGCTCGAGGATATCGCCATCTTGACCGGTGGTGTAGTAATCAGCGAGGAGAAGGGTTTGAAGTTGGAGCAGGCTACTATCGAGATGCTGGGTAGCGCCGAGAAGGTAACCATCACCAAGGACAACACCACGATTGTCAATGGTGCCGGCAATACCGAGAACATCAAGGAGCGTTGCGAGCAGATCAAGGCTCAGATTGCTACGACCAAGAGCGATTACGACAAGGAGAAGCTGCAAGAGCGTCTGGGTAAGCTCTCAGGCGGTGTAGCCGTGCTCTATGTCGGTGCAGCCAGCGAGGTCGAGATGAAGGAGAAGAAGGACCGTGTAGATGACGCCCTGCGCGCTACCCGTGCCGCTATCGAAGAGGGTATCGTTCCTGGTGGTGGTGTAGCTTACATCCGCGCCATCGAGGCTCTGGAAGGTTTGGCAGGCGACAATGCCGACGAGACCACTGGTATCCACATCATCAAGCGTGCTATCGAGGAGCCCCTCCGTCAGATTTGCGCTAATGCCGGTGTTGAGGGTGCTGTCGTTGTACAGAAGGTACGCGAGGGCAAGGGCGACTTCGGTTACAATGCCCGTACCGATGTCTATGAAAACCTCCACGCAGCCGGTGTGGTTGACCCCGCTAAGGTAACCCGTGTAGCGCTCGAGAATGCCGCCTCTATCGCCGGCATGTTCCTCACTACCGAGTGTGTGATTGTAGAGAAGAAGGAAGATAAGCCCGAGATGCCGATGAACCCCGGCATGGGCGGTATGGGTGGCATGATGTAAGTCATCCCCTCATGCAGAAATAAAGAAAGGCCGAGCAGCAATGCCCGGCCTTCTTTGTATTAGGAAGAGTAATTGATCAACAGGAGTGATTATTTGATACCCAGTTTCTTGGCAATAGCCTTGGGCAGCGCATCCTTGTGTACCAAGATGTTCATCGTTTTGTAAGCCACGAAAGCCTTCGAAGCGTACCATGTGCCCTTGTACTTGTTGTCCGTACCCCATGAGTTCTTCACCATGAAGTACTCCTTGCCGTTCTGGTCCTTGGCAATACCGTAAATCAGCATGCCGTGGTCATCCGTGGTCTCCCAGTTGTCGAAACCAACTTGACGCATCTCTTGGGTCACTTCGATTTCAGGCATCGGTTTGCTGGTCAGCTGTGCGCTCTTATCCTGTGCCTTGACGCCCGTCCAGCGTGCCATATCGCTACCGCTCATCTCGGCGGCCTTCTCTGCGTCGGGCATCACAGCGATACCGTTGCGGGTAAAGCCCTGTTCGCTTACGTCGCTACCCCAAGCAAAGGTGTAGCCGTTCTTCACGGCATGGTCCATTACAGCCATAAACTCATCCAGCGGCAGGTTCCAAGAGAGGCCGTTGCGCCAGTTATCCTGAATCTCGATGTTGCACTTCTCATAGAAGGGGTGATGGGTGTAGCTGGTCAGCGACACATAGTCATCGGGGTTCAGACCCAGCATAGCGGCGAAGCTCTTTGGGGTATATTCCTTGCCCTCGTAGGTAAAGGTTTCGGGGCATTGACCCAGATAGGTGTCATAGATAGCGCTCAATCCCTGCTTCCATACGGGCGAGAGCTTGCGCAGACGGCCCTTAGCGATGGCATCCACATAGCCACCAGCCACGGCATCCAGTTCGTTGTGCACGGGCAGTTTCTCACCGTACATAATACCCGGCATGGCCTCTTGGGGCACCAAACCATAGTTTTTCAAGCAGAAGATGACGTCGTAGAAGCTACCTCCAGGGGCGAACGAAGAGTCGCCATGATAGCGCACATAGTTCACCGCGCGGTCAATCATCGTGTGATGCACCACGAACATCTCTGAGAGGTCAAAAGTACCCTTACCCATGCGCAGCAGTTCGCTCTCCAGGAACGCTATGCTTGAGAAGCTCCAGCAGGTACTCGAGCGGTTTTGGTTCTTGACAGAGGTGATGGGGTTCTCTTTGACGGTTGTAAATACGAAGCCTTCATCTTTAGGCTCTTCCTGAGCCATCGCGCTGAGCGAAACGAGGCCCAGAGCGGCAATCCACAATGTTTTTTTCATCATAAGTAAAATTTTAATAGGTTTATCTGTGGGCAAAGATAGCATTTTTTTATTTTTTTTCCTATCTTCGCCCCGTAAATATTACAAAATGATACTATTTTAATCGATTGATAGATGGAAACTATGGAACGAAAGGATAATAGCACGCTGTTTTCTGACACCGCTTTGGTGCTCGAGGGGGGCGGTATGCGCGGGGTGTTTACCTGCGGCGTGCTCGATAATTTCATGGATAGGGGCATCCGCTTCCCTTATGTCATTGGGGTCAGTGCCGGCGCTTGCAACGGCCTCTCTTACATGTCGGGTCAGCGCGGGCGGGCCAAGTTCAGCAACATCGACCTCTTGGCTAAGTATCACTATGTAGGTTTCAAGTACCTCTTTACGCAGCGCAACATCATGGACTTTGACCTGCTGTTTCATGAGTTTCCTAATCACATCATCCCCTACGATTATGAGGCCTACTTCCGTTCGCCCTATCGCTACGTCATGGTCACCACCAACTGCCTCACCGGCCGTGCCGAGTATTTCGAGGAGAAGAGCGACCCCGACCGCCTGATTGATATTGTCAAGGCCAGCAGTAGCCTCCCCTTTGTCTGCCCCATCACGCCCGTGGACGGGGTGCCCATGCTTGATGGCGGATTGGCCGACAGCATCCCCGTGCGTCACGCCATGGCCGAGGGGTACTCCAAGTGTGTAGTCATCCTGACCCGCAACCGTGGCTACCGCAAGACGATTCATGGCAGCAAGGTGCCACCTTTTATCTATAAGGAGTACCCGCGCCTCAAGGTCACCATCAACCGCCGCAGCCGGCTCTACAACGAGCAGCTCTCTGAGGTGGAGCGTTTGGAGGATGAGGGAAAGATACAGGTGATTCGCCCCATCAAGCCCATCGAGGTGAACCGCATCGAGCGCAATATCGACAAGCTCAACGCCCTTTATGAAGAGGGGTATCAATGCGGTGCCGCTTGGAATCCAACCGGACAACTCATTTAATATTCAACTAATATTCAACGATATGTTACGTCTGTTTCGTCTTAACTTGACCTTACTGGTGGCTGTTTGTGTCGCTGGTTGGTTTGTGAGCTGTAGCTCTGGCGATGATGCTGAAGAGGTTAAGCCTCAACTTGCTGTAGATCAGAGCGAAGTAGCAGTGGAAACCGATGGGGGAACGTTCTCACTTTCGGTGGTTTGTAATGTGGCTTATGAGGTGTCGCTGCCCTCGGCCGTGGAGTGGATTGCCCTCCGCGGGGCAGCTGAGGGGAGCCCTTCCACCTCCTCGACCCATCAGTTTGTGGTGAAGGCCAATGAGAACTATGCCTCGCGCACGGCGAATATCCGCTTCCGCACGAAGAGCACACCCGAAGTGATTGCTGACGTTAAGGTTACCCAGATGCAGCGCGACGCCATCCTCGTGGCCAACAAGAGCCATGCCGCCAAACCCGAGGGCGGCCTGCTCAACTTTACCATCAACACCAACGTCAACTTCCAGGTGGCCTGTTCCGAGGCGTGGATTCAGCCGGCTACTACCGCCACACGTGCCTTGGAGGAGAAGAAACTTTCCTTCCAGGTAGAGGCTAATGAGACGAAATCCGACCGTAAGGCAACCATCACCCTGACTTACGGCACCATCAAGCAGAAGATTGAGGTGACCCAAGCCCGCTACTACCGCGACCGCGAGGCGCTGTTGGCTCTCTACAAGGCTGCCAGAGGTGATGGCTGGAAAAAGCGTACCAACTGGGGCTCTGAGGCCACGATAAACAACTGGTATGGTGTATCGACTGATGACGATGGACGTGTGACAGGCATTGACCTCTCCGACAATGGCTTGGTAGGTAGTGCTGAAGAGATATTCAACGCCCTTGCCCGTATGGATAAACTGCATAGCATCCGCCTCTCTAACAACCAGATTGCGGGCGAACTGCCAGAATCGCTGGCCGCCCTGAAGGAGTTGGAGTGGTTTGTGGCGGATCAATGCGCCATCAGCGGCCAGCTACCCACCCTCTTCTGCGAGATGGAGAACCTCAGCTGGTTCTCGCTCTACATGAACAAACTCAGCGGTACCATCCCCGAGGCTTATGGCGACTTCTTTACCCGCCACCTCGACCGTGAGATGAACTTCTACGTGGGTTATAACTACCTCACGGGCGACCTGCCCCAAGGGATGGTCAACCACCCCTCGTTCGTCAGAACCTGGCATTTCAACCTGGCGCAATACAGCGGCTATGGCTTCAATCCCGTGGATATCCCCGCCTTCGCCGACCGCTACAACTGCACCGACGGCACCTCTATCGACCTGAAGAGTCTCTATGCCGCCAATAAATACACCCTGCTCTACTATTGGGGACGCGACTTTCCCACCACCACCAGCTTTATCCCCCGCGTCAAGGCCCTCTATCAGAAGTATGGTCAGCAGGGGCTGGGCGTTGTGGGTGTCTGCTACCCCGTGGATCCAAACGATGCGCAGGCTGTGGAGGAGCAGGCCATCTTTGAGCAGGAGATGCGTGCGTTCAAGCACATTCGCGGTGATAATGTGCCCATCCTTTTCAGTGATGTGTTGCTCTTCCTGTTGGTCGATAGTCAAGGTCATATCGTCCGCTTCAATTGTACCGAATATAGCGGCTTTGAAACCATCAGCCAGTTTATCTCTGGCTTCGGCAACCTGCTCGATTATACGGCGCAATGCTTTGGCGACGCCAAGTTTGAGTACGATTTCTACACCTCGACCGACTACTCCCACGACGGCGAGGTGCTCACCCTCCAGAAGGCCTCCAAGGGTCAGGGCATCGACCTGGTCTTTGTGGGCGAAGCCTTTACCGACCAAGATATGGCTGCGGGTGGCCGTTACGAGCAGGTGATGCAGCAGGCCGTTGAGCAGTTCTTTGCCTACGAGCCCTACACCTCGCTGCGCAACCGCTTCAACTGCTATGCCGTCAAGGCGGTATCGGCCAATGGCGAGTTTGGCACCGGCTCGGTGCACGCCTTTGACGAGAGCATTGAGAAGTGCAAGATGTACTACTATAAGGCGCCCGTAAACAGCAGTGCGCCTAAGGTGATAGTGGTTTATAACACGGGTTGCCAAGGTCGTAGCTATACCCAGATATGGACGGATGGTGCCTTCTATGGTTTCTGCATGACGGGTGTGGATGATGTGTTGGTTCACGAGGTTTGTGGCCACGGCATGGGCAATCTGGGCGATGAGTATATAGAGCCTGGGCATGAATCGCACACCTTGCCGCAGGATCAGGCCAACCTGCTCTCCACCTATCACAGCCGCTACAACTGGTATCAGAATCTTGACTGGCGTAGCGACCCCACTCAGGTGGAATGGGCTCACATCATCAGCGACCAGCGCTTTGCGGCGGAGCGAGTAGGGGTGTACGAGGGCGCTTTCTATTACGGCTATGGCGCCTACCGCCCCACAGAGAACAGCATGATGCGCTACAACGACTGCGGTTTCAACGCCCCCAGTCGCGAGCTGATATACAAGCGTGTGATGAAGCTCTCCGAGGGCAGTTCGTGGACGTATGATTACGAAACGTTCGTCAAGTTTGATGAGCCTGCCCGTCGTCAGGCCACCACAAGAGCGCTCCAGCCTTTGAAGAGCGAATCCGAGCGCGAGGCTTGGCGTAAAAACCACCGCGCCCCCATCATCATAGATGCCCACACCGGGGAGGTCATTCATTGACCTCCCCCATCTCTACCATATTTATATATCTTGTTTTTTTGCAGGTAACGGGTAACGGTAACGCTGGCTGCAATAAAAAAGGTGGAAATGCTGTTCAGTAAAGCCTGTTGGTGTAGGGGTATGCTAAACAACTATAAAATCCATATCTACCGTGATGTTTTTCAAGAAATGTCGCTATATTTGCGAGCGAGTATAGTAAAAAGTATTTTGTCTATGAATACGATAACAATAGATAATAAATTGTATAACGAAGCAATGCAATATGCTGATAACAAGAGAATGAGCATATCTGGATTGTTTGAGTTAGCTGTGCGCAAATTTATGGAACATAACCCTGTACGGACAAAGGAATCTGTTCTTGATAGTGCAGAGTATAAGAGGGCTTTGGATTATATGGATGAGTTGATGGCTGGGGAACAGATAGTCTCTGTTCCGTCAGATGAAGATGGGAGAGGTGCAAGAACTGAAAAATATATGCGATGAAAATATTTTTAGACACAAACATCCTTATTGATTTTGTCTGTAAACGGCAACCTTTTTATAATGATGCCAAACGTATTTTTGCTCTTGGTCATATTGGACAAATTGTTATTCTATTGTCGTCATTATCGATTGTCAATTCCATGTATATCGGTAAGAAGTATGAATTGACCGTCGTAAGGCAACGTATCAAGTCTATATTGCCTTTTGTCTCAGTATTGGATTTGCCTTCAGATGTCGTAATAATGGCATTGGATTCCCAATGGAAGGATTATGAGGATTATGTTCAGACTCAGTCTGCCTTGGAATCCTGTGCTGATTGCATTATTACGAGGAACAAGAAAGATTTTAATCTGTCATCTATTCCTGTGTATACTGTTGAAGAGTTTATGTCACTTCTGTAGCTTTTAAATCGGGGCTGGGAGGGTCTATATCTCATCCACCTCGATGTAGCCGTGCATCACGGCGTAGATGGTTAGGGCGGAGAGCGATTTGATGCCTAACTTCTCGGTGATGTTCTTGCGGTGGGTGATGACCGTGGTGAGGCTGATGTTCAGCTTATCGGCTATCTCTTTGTTGATGAGGCCACGTACCAGCAAGACCAACACCTCTATCTCGCGGGCACTGAGGTCGTGCAGAGGGTAGGGGAGGTCGTGCGATGGCGTGCTGCCGGGATGGGATGGCGTGCTGCCAGGATGGGATGGCGCGTTGCCGGGATGCGATGGCGCGTTGTCAATCGCTGCATGGTAATCCTTGTGAACTCCTGATACGTCGGGATGGCCTCCTGCATGGGGATGCCCTCCGGCGGGGTGGCCTTGGTGGTGCATCAGCAGGATGCTCTTGGCCAGGTGCTGCTCGTCTTGACAGATGTTGAGCGTGCGCATGGCGGAGAGCTGGGGCGGGTTGTCGCTCGTGGTTAGGATGATGGTCTTGGGCCGCCGCTCTAAGAAGAAGGCGGTGTGCTCAAAGAAGATACCCGAGGCTACGAAGTAGTGGAAGTAGAGGTCGGGCGTGTCTCTGATTAGCTCCTCATACGAGCGGAAGGCGCGGATGGTAGCTTGCGGAATCAGCTCCTCAAGCAGGCTGGCCAATCCCATGCTACTCAGTGTATTACTATCCAGGATGGCAATCATCGCCACCGTGGCGTGGGGGTGCTTCATCGTCTCTTTATGTTCCATCGTCAGGCGCGTTCTTGGGGTGAGAGGGTTTCTAAATAGTGATTGGCCGCCTCGGCGCAGCGCTCGCCATCCACGCCGGCTGATACGATGCCACCGGCATAACCAGCCCCTTCGCCGCAGGGGAAGAGCCCTTGCAGGCGGACGTGTTGCAGGGTGTCGCGGTCGCGTACAATGCGCACGGGGGCCGAGGTGCGGGTCTCTACGCCAATCATCACCGCCTCGTTGGTGAGGAAGCCGTGGCTGCTCTTGCCAAACTGACGGAAGCCTTGCGCCAGGCGGTTGGCGATGAAGGGGGGCATCCAGAAGTGGAGGGGCGAGGCTATCAAGCCGGGCACGTAGGAGCTCTCGGGCAGCGAACTGCTCAACCGCTTGTTGCAGAAGTCGGCCATGCGTTGCGCCGGAGCCGTCTGCTTCTGGTTACCTTGCAGCCAGCAGAGGCGCTCCAGCTGCTCTTGCAGTCGCATCATGGCCAGTGCCGGATGCTCACAGCCTCCCTCGACGAGCGAGCCGAAGCCCTTGCGGTCGGCCAGGTCCTCGGGGCGAATCTCCACCACCATGCCGCTGTTGCTCCATCTGGAGCCGCGGTTGCTGGGGCTCATGCCGTTGACCACAATCTGTTCAGGTCCGCTGGCTGCGGGCACCACGAAGCCGCCCGGACACATGCAGAAGCTATAGACGCCGCGTCCCTCGGCTTGCGTTACAAAGCTATACTCCGCTGCCGGCAGCCAAGCGCCACGGCCGCCCGGGTTATGATACTGTATGCGGTCAATCAGCTCCGCCGGATGCTCTAACCGGACGCCCACGGCAATGCCTTTCGCCTCGATTTCGATGCCCTCGGCAGCCAGTAGCCGGTAGACGTCGCGCGCTGAGTGGCCGGTAGCCAGAATCACGGGCCCCAGGAACTGCTCGCCCGTCTGCGTCTCGATGCCGCGTACGCGGTCGCCCTCTATGAGGAGTCGCGTCATGCGCGTTTCGAAGTGCACCTCGCCCCCGCAATCCAGGATGGTTTGGCGCATCGACTCGATGACGCGCGGCAGCTTGTCGGTGCCGATATGGGGATGGGCATCCACCAAGATGTTGGTCGAGGCCCCGTGTTGGCAGAAGACGTTGAGAATCTTCTCCGTATTACCGCGCTTCTTGCTGCGGGTGTAGAGCTTACCGTCGCTATAGGCCCCCGCGCCCCCCTCGCCGAAGCTGTAGTTTGACTCGGGGTTGACCTTCTGCTCGCGGCTGATGAGTGCCAGGTCGCGTTTGCGGTCGCGCACGTTTTTGCCGCGCTCCACCACGATGGGTCGCAGCCCTAACTCGATGAGTCGCAAGGCCGCGAAGAGTCCGCCAGGCCCGGCGCCCACTACCACTACTTGCGGTTTGCCCTCCACCGGGCGGTAGGTGGTCGGCGTATATTCCGTTTTTTCAGGTATCTCGTTGACAAAAGCGCGCACCGTGAGGTTCACAAAGATGGTACGTTGGCGGGCGTCGATGCTCCGTTTGAGGATGCGGATGGCATTCACACCCTTCGCATCCAATCCCTTCTCCTCAGCCAGAAAGCGCATCAGCAGCCCCTCATTGGCCGCCACCTCTGGCGAAACGCGTAAATTATAGTCGTAAGTCATAAAAATAGTGATATATTAATCAATAAAGACCCTCTTGAACCCTTTAAGGGGAGCAGGTGAGGGTCACCCAAACAGTTGTCTGAAGGCCTCTTCTACCTTTCTTACGGGTATCAGTTCTATCTTCAGGCGGCTGGTGTTGAGGCCTTGCAGGTTGTGGCGGGGTAGGAGGAACTGCTTGAATCCCAGCTTCTCCGCCTCGCTGATGCGCTGCTCTATGCGGCTGATGGGTCGGATTTCGCCCGAGAGGCCTACCTCGCCAGCCATGCAGGTCTGCGTGTCGATGGCGGCATCCATGTTGCTGCTCAGGATGGCGCTGATCACTGCCAGGTCGATGGCGGGGTCGTTGACGCGGAGGCCTCCGGCGATGTTGAGGAAGACATCCTTCTGCCCCAGTTTGAAGCCTACGCGCTTCTCCAGCACCGCCAGCAGCATGTTCATGCGGCGGATGTCGAAGCCCGTGGCCGAGCGCTGCGGGTTGCCATAGACGGCGCTGCTCACCAGGGCCTGCGTCTCGATTAAGAAGGGGCGCACCCCCTCGATGGCCGAGGCCACCGCAATGCCGCTCATGCCGTCGTGATCCTGACTGAGCAGCAGCTCCGAGGGGTTGTCCACGGCGCGGAGGCCGTTCTGCCGCATCTCGTAGATGCCCAGTTCAGCGGTGCTGCCAAAGCGGTTCTTGATGCTGCGCAGGATGCGGTAGAGGTAGTGCTGGTCGCCCTCGAACTGCAGCACCGTATCGACGATGTGCTCCAGCACCTTGGGTCCTGCCAGGCTGCCCTCTTTGTTGATGTGGCCAATCAGGATAACCGGTGTATGGCTCTCCTTGGCGTAGCGCAGGATGGCCGCGGCACACTCTCTGACCTGCGTCACACTGCCGGGCGACGACTCGGCCACCTCGGTAGAGAGGGTCTGTATCGAGTCAATCACCACCAGCTCTGGCTGCACATTCTTGATCTGCGTGAAGATTTGCTCCAGCGAGGTCTCGCAGAGGATGAAGAGCTGCTCCTGGGGTCGGTCGATCAGTCGGTCGGCCCTCAGTTTGATTTGGCGGGCGCTCTCCTCGCCGCTGACGTAGAGGATGCGTCGGTCGGCCATCCGCATCACCGTCTGCAGAATCAGGGTACTCTTTCCGATGCCCGGTTCACCGCCCAGCAGCACCAGCGAGCCAGGCACCAATCCGCCCCCCAGCACGCGGTTCAGCTCCGCGTCCCTCAGGTCGATGCGTGGTTCCTCGCCCGCCTCGATGGCCCCCAATGGTAGCGGTTTGGGCTTGCGCAGCCCCTCGCTGAGCCCCGTGTTGACCAGCGAGGCGGCCGCGCGCAGGGGGGTGCTCTCCTTGCGCACAATCTCCTCCACGTAGCTGTTCCAAGCCCCGCACGCCGGACACTTGCCTACCCATTTGGGCGACTCCTGTCCGCACTCGCGGCAGATATATACCGTTTTTTCTTTAGCCATAATCTCTTGTCAATCAGGGATGGAAAACGACAAAGGGGGCAGCCACACTGTCCCCCTCGTATCACTGCGGTCAATGCCTTTATTTCAGCATATTCTCCAGGTTCTGGCGGCCCCAGAAGTAGTACACAGCCAATCCAATCCAGCTGGTGATGAGCAGCAGAATAACCACCAAGAGTTTCTTCACGCCGTCAATATCCCACTTCAAAACTTCTAACACGGCCTTAATGCAGAGTACCAGACCGATAATCCAAATAATAAATCCCATAATTGTAATTTAATTAAGTAAAGCGAATTTTGTTGCAAAAGTAATCAATTATTTGATAAATCGGTGCATCTTTGGCGAAAAATATAAAAAATACCGCTTCCCGTTGGGGGCTTGGTTCTTATAGCCTCCTGGGGATAGCGGTATTTACCTTTATGGTATGATGGCTTTGAAGAGTCATACTCTAGGTCAATCCATGGCGATGCCACGGTTTTGCAGGGTGACGTTGAGCAGCCGTACGTACTGGTTGTACTGCTTCTCGTTGAGCGTCTCCTTCATCAGTTTGAGGTTGCCGTAAACGGCCTGTTGCAGCAACTTCTTCTGGTTTTTGTGGCTGGATGATGCGCGGTACATCTGGTCGTTGAAATAGGTGCAGATGTTGGCCACCTCCTCCTGCTGCTTTCCGTTCAGCTTCAGGTAGTTGCTCAACTTTGTCACGTTAATGTTGACGTTGATTTTTTCTTTCTCTGTAGTGGGTTGATTACCTACTGCAAACAGGTTGGCAGCCAGCAGGCATGCCACCATCATCATTCCAAAACGTTTCATAATACCTACTTTGTTTAATTTGTTAATCCTAAAAACTTTACCTTTAATAAACACTTTAATAACTATTTGCAAACAGTTTCCTTTTCGTCATTATAAATTCGTTATCCAATTATAAATAAATTGTTATCCTTTCAATCTTTAATACCCTAAGCATAATACCTTTTTGAAATACCTTTATTTAGCGTATTTGATTAGCAGTTATTTCCTTTTTCTGATGCAAATATAGAGCGATTCCCGGGCACCACACAAATTTTCCGCTGAAAAACTATCGTCAGCCACCTCATTTCTTGATATAAATCAATTTTTCTATGCTTTTTGGCATAAAAATCGCCATAATAATGTAATATTGAAATAGATTTGTAATATCTGTAAGCATTATGATGGGGTATA
>CAMAMO010000025.1 GCA_945836915.1 uncultured Mediterranea sp. | reverse complement strand
CAGATTAAACAGATGAAGCGCAGCGGTACCCTCGCCGCCTGCCGTTTAGACAACCGCACCATCCTGGAGAAGGGCTTCTACTACCATCAGGGCAACGACTTTGCCAGCGAGATGGTCTATAGCATCGGTCGCCTCTGCGAGCCCTGTTTGGAACATGTCGATAACAACTTCAGTCCGCTCAACGAGGAGCAGAAGACCGAGTTCCGCGACGTGGCCGAGGACATCATCTACCTCATCCAGTCCAGCCGTCTGCGTATCAGCAGCAACAGCTACGGCGAAATCGACGAAGAGATGAAGAAAGCCAGCATCCTGTTGGATCAGTTAGCCAACCTGAAGCAGCGCGAGCTGCAGCGCATCCAGGACCAGAGCGGCAGCATCAAGACCAGCATGGTCTATCTCACGATGGTCCACGAGTCCAAGAGTCTGGTCAACTACACCATCAACCTGCTGAAGGTCTCCAAGAAGTTCCAAGAGTAAGCAGCAAAACCCAATAAGCCATCGCCTCCCCCTTCCAGTTGAACGACTGAAAGGGGGAGGCTTTCATTCATGCGTATTGCATAAAAACATGCTATTATTTACAGAACAACCTATTTATCGCATAAATAATCACTCTATCAAACAGGTGATTGGTACCACACAGACCCCATCTTTGCGGCGACAGCTATAACGACCTACACCTGTCAGCACACTGAAGATTGAAGGTGATTTCATCTTATAGTCTGCAGATATGAAACTATGATTGATTATCTATTCGGCAAGTTGGCTGGTTCCCGTTCGGCCATTTGACGGCATTTCATTCAGCCATTTGACGGAAAAATAAAAAAAACAACCTCCCCCACATGGCTTCGCAGCGAGCGGGGGAGGCTTGACTCAATAGCGTTTTTTCAATAAAAAATGATAAGTTCTGTTCTATAAGTAAGATAGAAGTTTATTTCTTGTAGGTATTCACACCGGTTTGCAGGAAATCAACGTAGGCTTTGACGTCCTCGTTGTAGCTGTAAGAGCGGTTCAACGGGTGGCCGTCGTTGTCGAGCAACACGTAGAAGGGCTGAGCGTTGGCGCCGAACTTGACACGCTGCAGGTAGCTCCATTTATCACCTACAGTGCGGAGCTTGACGCTCTTACCGTTCTCCTCCACCTGCTCTATCTGGGGCAACGGGGTCTTGTCATCGACCATCAGTTCGATGAGGATGTAGTCGCGCTCAATGATCTGCTTCACCTCGGTGGCGGTCCAAACGGCAGCCTCCATCTTGCGACAGTTCACACAACCGTAGCCGGAGAAATCGACCAGAACGGGCTTGCCAGCCTTGCGCGCAGCGGCCATACCCTCCTCATAGTCGTGGTAGGTGGTGACGGACTGCTCGCCAAGCTTGAAGTCTTGAGTGGACATAGGGGGCGCAAAGGCAGAAATGGCTTTGCACGGGGCACCCCACAGTCCGGGAACCATATATAAAGCAAATGCAATGGAAACCATGGCAAGCATCAGACGGGTGACGGAGACACGGTCTGAGGGCTGCGGGTCGTCGTCGTGGGGCAGGCGAATGAAGCCCAGCAGGTAGAGACCCAAAAAGAGGAAGATGACAATCCAGAGGCAGAGGAAGGTCTCGCGGTCGAGGAGACCCCAACCATAGGCCAAATCGGCCACGGAGAGGAACTTGAAGGCGAGGGCTAATTCGCAGAAGCCCAGCACCACCTTCACCATGTTAAGCCAGCCGCCGCTCTTTGGCATGGACTTGAGCATCGAGGGGAAGAGGGCGAAAAGGGTGAAGGGGAGGCTCAACGCCAAGGCGAAGCCGAACATGCCGATGGCGGGATAAAGCATAGAGCCGGAGGTAGCCGCCTCAACCAGCAGCGTACCGATAATGGGACCGGTGCAGCTGAAAGAGACCAGACAGAGGGTGAAGGCCATGAAGAAGATGCTGATCAAACCGGTGGTAGCATCGGCCTTAGCATCGAGTTTGGTGGTCCAAGAGGCGGGCAGCACCAGTTCGAAGGCACCGAAGAAGGAGCAGGCGAAGAGCACCAGCAACAGGAAGAAGATGATGTTGAACACCGCGTTGGTGGCCAGGCTGTTGAGGGCCGACGCACCAAACAGGGCAGTAACAATCAGACCGAGGCCCACGTAGATAACGATGATGGCAATGCCGTAGGTATAGGCGTCGCGAATGGATTTGCGACGGTCCTTGGTGCGCTTCAGGAAGAAGCTGACGGTCATGGGAATCATGGGCCAAACGCAAGGGGTTACCAAGGCGATCAGACCAGCCAAAAAGCCAGCAATCAAGATGTACCACCAGGAGTGAGCCTCGCCAGAGAGGTCGCCATCCGAGGCACCAAAGGCTTGCAGCTCGTCGATGACAGGGGTCCAGAGGGCGGAACGACCAGTGAGAGTTGCCGCGCCGGCAGAGGCGGCTGAACCTGAGGCCGCCGCAACCGAGGCTTTGTCAGCAGCCGCTGTGCCATCTGGCAAGAGGGCCAGTTCGTAGCGAGTGGGTGGTGTGCAGTTCTCATCGTTGCATGACATATAGAGCACATAGCCCTCAATGGCGTAGTGGGCGGCATCGGTCAGTGTGAAGCGTTGCTCAATGGTGACCTCTTTCTCGTAGTAAGAGAGAGACATATCGAACGACTGGTCGTAGGCGGTATGGAGGTCGCCCTTGGTAACACGGGGAGCGCCATCGGCAGTGGCACCTTCCAGTTTCTCGAAGGTGAGTTCAGTCTGCTGTGGGCCGTCAGCCGGCAGCTCCAGCGCATAAAGGTGGTAGCCACTCTCGATGGTGGCCTTCAGTTCCAGAATCAGGGTGTTGCCCTCTGTACGAGTGGTATGCTTCCACGTCACAGGATTGGCAATCTGCGCCAAGGCAAACAGCGTAGCCGTCAGGGCACAGAGTAAGGTTAAGAGTCTTTTCATACTAACTATGTGTATTTATGTCGATTCAAAGAGATTACTTTCCGAAGAGTTCCTTCAGTTTGGCAGCCAACTCCTCACCGCGGATATCCTTGGCTACCACCTTGCCCTCAGCGTCGAGCAGGTAGATGGTGGGATAGTATTGCACCTTGTAAAGGGTGCAGATGCCTTGCTCACCATCGCGGTCGTTATACCAGGGCAGTTTCTCTTCGTTGAGGGCCTTCTTCCAAGCGGCCTCGCTGCTATCGGCACTGATGCTAACCACCTCGAAGCCGTCGGTATGGTACTTCTTATAGAGGTTCAAGATGTTAGGAATCTCCTTGCGGCAGGGTTTGCACCACGAAGCCCAGAAGTCGAGCAACAGGTACTTCTTACCGGCCAGGCACTCCTTGAGCGACATGGCCTTGCCGTTGGCGTAGTTGATGAAGCGGAAGTCGGGCATCTGCTTGCCCTCCATCGTGGGGGGCCAGATTTTGTCGTGGAGTCGCTTGCCGTAGAAGCTCTCTTTGGCGACCTCGCTGAGGAGGTTGTAATCGGCCTCGTTGTTCTCGTTGATGTAGCTGTAGCTATGCAGAATGAGCATGGGGCCCCACCAGCTGTCGGCACTGGCACGGAAAGCGGCCTTGAAGGTGGAATCAACCGTAGCGAAGAAGGCTTTCTCTGCCTTGAGCATCTCTTCGCGGTCGGCAATCTGATGATAAGCGTCATAGCGTTCGTTGAGCGCATCGCGGTTGACGCGACGACGCAGATACTCCTCTTGCAGCGAGGTGCCTTCCACCTTTTGATTACTGTAGCGGATATAGGGGACGGAGCTTTTAGTCTGCTCTTCAGAAGAAGCTTCAGCCTTCAGGGTAGCGACATGGCCTTTGTCCATGACCACATTCATCAAGCCGTTGGTGCGGCGGGCTGAGATGTTGTACAAGCGAGGGCCCTCGACGTCGAAAGCGAACTGCGCTTTGCCATTGACCAAATAGGCGGTCTGGATGGCCTCTTCGGGCTGGCCAGTAGCGCCCAGGTAAATCTGCATTTCGGTGCTGTCAGGCAGGCCCGTCAGCTCCAGATTTAATACGATTCCGTCAGGGCGTGAAGCGCTCTGGTTGGCGGAGTGGCTGCATGCAGTCAGCATCGCGCTGACTGCAAGCAAGGTAAAAAGATAATTAATAGACTTCATCTGTAACATCTGTTTATTTTGTTCATACTTGGGTTATTTCTCTACATTTTGGTGGATGGTGCCGTTACCGCTATTGCCAATAGCACCCATGGGAATGGGGAAGGTCCAGAGGTGCGAGGTGGGCGACAAGGTCAGCTTACCATTCGGACCCTGCTTACTCAGGGTGATGGGGTACTTGCCCTCGGCATTGAGGCGACGGGCATCGCAGAAGGGTACTGTGGTCATGATCATCTCGTTCATCTTGGTGCGGATAATCTGGGGCACAGCCTCGGCCTCGCTGTTGGCAGAGAGGGGTTGGTAGTAGGTGGGAAGAATGCGCGTCTGGCGCACCTTATTCAGCGTCTCCATGGCTTGGGCTACCTGACCCAGACGGGCCAAGCACTCGGCCTTGATGAGAAAGACCTCGACGGTGGTCATCCCTTCGTAGTTAATCAATCCGCGCAAAAGGCCGCGGTAGTACAGTTCGTTGCCTGCATCGTAGCGTTTCCAGCGGGCCAAGAAGCGGGCATCGCCCTCCTCAAAACGAGCACCGCGATCCAAGGGCATATGGTACTCCGCCGAGGCGTACGAGTTGGAGCCGTGGCGGTAGTTGTAGTTCTCGCAATAACCAAAGACGTTGGGCGCAGGCAGGGAGGCGTAATCGGTGGGGTTGTTAATTTTGTCGGCCATCTGGTCGTAGTAGGCACACCAGTCATAGAGGGCATCGTTGGCTTGCAGGGCCTTGTTGGCATGCTCCAGCGCCTTGTCGTACTGCATCATCTGCAGGTAGAGACGGGCGTAGAAGGCATCGGCGGTAGCACGGTTGGGGTGCAGTTCGGTGGTAGCTGTTACGGGTAGATGGGGATAGGCCTGAGCCATGTCGTCCAGAATCTGGTCGTAGATGCCCTGAACGGAGGGTTGGGTGTAGGGAGCTCCGACGTTGGCGCTGAGGATAAGGGGTACGCCACCGCGGTCGGCAGCTGTAGCGGCAGTGTAGGTGTCGCTGTAGTAGTTAACCAAGTGGAAGTAATTCATGGCGCGCAGCACGCGGCATTGAGCTACCAACTCCTGACGCTCGGCGTCGCTACACTCGGTCAGCGTAGCGCTGTTCTCAATAATGAGGTTAAAGGTAGAGATGCCGCCATAACTGTTGTAATAGGCGCCCTCATCCTTGTTGTTGAGTAGGATGCGGTTGGCCGTCTCATCCCAATGGTAGTTGGCGGCCCAGTAACGGTAGTATGAGAGGTCGCTCGGCGAGAGGTAGCGGTCGTTAAGCAGCACCAAGGGCTGGGTGGCGTCGATGCGATGGGTGGTGTATTCGTCGCGCAATAAGGCCTCGAAATCGGCGTAGCTGGTGGGAATTTTATTCCCCTTGGGGGTATCGCTCAGGTAGTCGTCGCAAGCGGTCAGGGTCATCACCAAGCCGGCAGCTAGAGCAAAGAGTGTATATTTCGTTTTCATATCGTTTCGTATGGTTTTGTTATTTTCCTATTCATTTCTAACATCATTCGAATGGCATTAGAAGCCCAGGTGAATGCTACCCACAAAGTTGGGTCGCTGGTAGCCGTTCATCAGGTACTTGGCCGTCTTGTTCTGGGCAAACATGGCTACGTTCTCGATGTTGAACTGCAGACGGGCACTCTTCAGCGATACCTTCTTCAACCAAGCATTGGGCAAGCGGTAGCTCAAAGAGAGGTTCTTGAAGCGAACGTTGCTGGCGCTGATCACGTTGATGTCGGCATAGCGGTAGATGTCGTAGGCATCGCTGCTGAAGAGGGGGTCGTAGCCGTAGAGCAGGCGCGGGATGTTGGTGTGGGCTTCGTCGCCGGGCTTCATCCAGCGGTTGGCAATGTCGGCATTGACACCAGCACAGATGTAGGGTTCGTAGCTCCAGGTGGCTGAGTTGTACTGGTTGTTGAGCATGGGCAAGAAGGTGTTGCGCATCTGGTGACCAGCCTCGAAGACGAAGAGCATGGAGAGTTCCCACTGTTTGTAGCGCAGACTGGTACCCCATGAACCAGCACGGGTGGGCGTGGTGGAGCCAGCATAGACGATGTCGTCAAGGTTAGAGGGTTTCACCGTGGTAGCCTCGCCAGCGGCGTTATAGACCTGTGGCAGACCCTCCTCGTTCAAACCGGCCCAACGGTAGGCGTAGATAGCCTGGTAGGGATTGCCTACACGGGGGTAGGCTTCGGGATAGTCGAGCTGCAGGAAATAGACGGGAGCATCGGCCTTGGCCTGAGTCACCTTGTTGTGGTTGTAGCTGAAGAGGAGGTTGGCAGTCCAGCTCCAATCTTTCGAGCGGTAGAGTTCGCCGGAGAGGCTCAGCTCGATACCGCGGTTCAGCATCTCGCCGTTGTTGATGCTGTAGGTACTGTAGCCGAAGCCTTCGGTGGGTACACCCATCGTGTTGGCCAGCAGGTTGGTTCCTTTCTTATTATAGAAATCGAAGCTGGCATTCAAACGACCGCGAAAGGCTGAGAGGTCGAAACCGACGTTGATGGTGGTGGTCTTCTCCCAAGTCAGATCGGGATTAGGACGCTGGGAGATGGTGCCCTGCAGGCCACCAACATTGTAATTGGGGTTATAGTAGGCCGTCATGTAAGGAGCAGAGTCCTTGGCTACGTTACCGCCGATACCGTATGAGGCGCGCAGTTTCAGCATGTCGAGCCACTTGATATCCTTCAGCCACGCTTCGCGGTGGAGGTTCCAGCTACCACCTACGCTCCAGATGGGTTTGTTCTGACTGCTGTCCAGTCCCCACAGGTTGGACTTGTCATAACGGATGCTGGCGGTGGCGGTATAGGTATCGTTGTAGGTATAGGCTGCGTTGCCGTAGAAGGAGACGTAGCGGTTCTGAATCTCGCTCAGGGCGGTGCCATTGCTCATATTATCCCACCAACCATAATGCAGCACAGTGGAGGCGTTCTGCAGCCGACCGTAGTCGATGTGTGAGAAGCTCAGCATCTTGTCGTCGTAACCATAGAGATGGTCTGTGCGTGAGGCGACGCGCTGGTGGCGGATCTCCTGACCAGCCAACAGGGTGAGCTCGTGCTTCTCGGCAAAGGTCTTCTGGAAGTTCAGCTGGTGACGGAAGTTGTAAGCATCCGTGGTCTGAGCCTGGGTGTTGAGGATGTTGCCGTAGGGGATTAGGAACTCGGTTCCTGTCCAGTCGCTGTTCCAGCTGCACCAGGTGTTGACGAAGTGACGCACGTCATACGACTCTTTGTCCTTGATCTGGCGGTTGTCATACTTGCCATACTCATACTGGTACTGAGCGGAGTAGCTGAGCCAGTCGGTGAGTTGGAACTTCAGCTTAGCAAAGGCGCGGCTGCTGAAGTTCTTCTGGTGCGTCAGGTTGCGGTCCAGCTCATCGAGCGGAGTGATGTCCTCGCTATAGAGATTGTTTTTTTCCCAGGTCTGCAGTGTGGAGAGGCTGGCACGGTCGCTATATGAGCTGGTCATGGGGGTGCCGTCGGCATTCCAAAGGCTCTCATAAGGCATATAGTTAAAGCCGGGATTCAGAAGGTCGTAGCTCTGCTGCGTAGCGCGGCCATAGTGGAGATAGGCACCCAGGTCGATGGTGATGATTTTATTGAGCTTCAACGAATTGAGCAGATTGATACCGTAGCTGTAGTCGGAGTGGTTGCGGTCTGCGTAGTCGTTGTGCTTGTAGGTCAGCGAAGCGTTGAAGTGGTTGCTTTCAGTCGATTTACCGATGCTCAGGTTGTACTGTTGGTAGAAGGGGTTGCGCTTGCCGGCTTTCTCTACGTCGTTGTAATAGCGGTAGCCTTGACCAGCCCACTGGTTGAGTTGTTTCTCTACATCGGCCTGACTCATCATACCGGCATAACCCTTGAGGATGGTGCGCAGTCCGGCTGAAGTATAGGTGGCATTATTGAGGAGTGTCTGGGCATAGTTGGCCGCATCAGCGCCCTGCAGATTGGGGTTACCCGCGGCCCAGTCGCGCTCCAAGCCCAGCAGGGTGGCTGCGTCGGCATAGAGGTCGGTATAGATACGGTAGGGTTGCACGGTGAAGGTGGCCGAGAAGTCCACACGGGTCTCGCCTTTCTTCGCGCGTTTGGTCGTAATGACGATGACACCGTTGGCGGCACGGGCACCGTAGATAGAGGCGGCGGCAGCATCCTTCAGCACAGTGATACTCTCAATATCCTCCATGTTAAGATCGGGCACGCTCTCTACTAATGACCCGTTGCTGTCGTATCGGGTGTTCTCTACGGGGAAGCCGTCAATAACGTAGAGCGGAGTAGTCATACCGTTCATGGAGGTGACGCCACGAATCTTGCCATCGGTGTATCCCGCAATCTGGCCCTCGAGCAGGTTACCTAATGTAGAGGGACGAATCTTCTCCAGGCTCCTGGTATCGACCTTAGTAAACGAACCGGTAGATCGCTCGCGAGAGAGCTGCTGGTAGCCAGTAACTAATACTTCGTCGAGCATCTCGCTGGCTGGTGTCATCTGAATGCGGTAGCTGTTTTTTCCAGGTTCGAGTTTCACCTGCAGGCGTTGGTAGCCGATGTAGTTCACCTCAACGGCCTGAGCCGTAGCAGGCAGGGAGAAGGAGAAGTGGCCATTGATATCGGTCACTACACCACGCAAACTCTCTTGCGCATTGGTGCGAACTTGCAGAATCTGCGCTGCGGGGAGTGGTTCGCCATTCTCATCGGTCACAATGCCCTGAATCTGGCGTTCTAAATTGGACTGCTGCGCGGAGCTATTCAGCGTGTACAGCAGACAGCATAAAAGGAGGAGCAGGACGCTCATCCGCCCTGTCGCGTGGGTTGATAGGTAATCTGTTTGACTCTTCATAACGAATAATTGTTTAGAGTTTGGTACGAAATTTCTCTGGCAAATTTCATAATAATTAGCGTAACTACAAGACAAACAGCGTATCAATATCAGCAATTGCCTTAATTGATACGCTGTTTGTCGGTATTACTCCGCATGAACCAGCTGCTGCACCTTCTGCCGGTACTGGGCTGGCGTCATACCGGTGCGTTGCTGGAACTGGGTGTTGAAGGTAGTGGGCGAGTTGAATCCTAAGTCCTGCCCTATCAAGCGCAAGGCGCGCCGGTTGTCGGGGCGGTCAAGTCGCCGGATGGCCTCTTCGATGCGCAGGTCGTTAATGTACTGAGTAAAACTCTTGCCATACACCTCATTGATAACCTGACTCAGATAGGTGCGGTTGGTTTGCAGCATCTCGGCCACCCGCTCTTTGGTCAACAGGTTTTCGCAAAACACCTGCTTCTCTTGCATCAGCATCTCAAGCTGGGTAATCAGTCCGCGCTTCTTGTCATCAGCCAGCACCTGGCTGCGCCGCTCGCGTTGCGACTCGCGCTCCATGGCTTCGCGCTGCTGTTTCACCAGGGCTATGAGCAACCGGTTCTTCTGAAAATAGAGAGCGAAGAAGAGGGAGCAGATGATGCTGAGTGCCACCAGCCCCACAACGAGGAGCAGGATGTTCATGCGATGCTCCACCAGCTGCTTCTGCTCAACCTGAGCTATCTGCATAATCTGATTGAAGGCCTTATCAATCATCTGCCGGTTATGACTGGTGGTGGCATTTTGGTATGCCTGCCCCAGATGACTCATCGCACGATGATATTTACCCTGATGGGCATAGGCTATACCGAGCGCCACGTGCGCCTCGATAACGTTGCCATGCCAGTCGTGCTGCCTGTAGGCCTCCTCGAACAGGAGTTCGCCATACTTCACCGCCGAGTCCCAACGTTCCGCCTCGAGATAGCGGTGCGTTAACTGGCGCAACGAATCGGCAAACAGAGAATCAGTCAGCTGTACATTTTGTGCGGAAGCTCCGCCAACCATAGCGCAGAGGAGCAGGAGGAATAGAGTGCAAGTCTTCATCATGGACATACGGGTTATATTTTGTAATAGGAGGGCAAAGATAATACATATCTTTGAATAACAACGCCTATTGGGTTATTATTTTAATTACACCTTATACCCTATCCACCCGTGTGGATAAAGCTATCCACAGATGTGGATAGAGTTAACCACAGGTGTGGATAGAGTTAGCCACAGCTGTGGATAACCTAAAACATCTAATAAAGAAGCTGAGAAAAACAGGTATAACAGCAGAGAAAAGTTGGCCTTTACGTGATGAATATCAGGCTGCGCAGTTACTTCAGGAGGATAATCAAGCCGCTGATGCCGATGTAGGTATAGACCACGTAGCGGAATTGGCGGCTGGGGATACGCTTGAAGAGGTAGGCGCCGATGGAGCCGCCAATGAAGACACCGACCAAGCCTAAGAGGTAGTCCATGCCTACCGATGGGGTGAGGAAACCGTTCATGGCCCGCACCACCGTCATGCTGAGGTTGCCCAAGAAAAAATAGGCCTGTATCATGGCCATGTAATGCTCCTTGTCCTCCTCCGAAGCGATGAAGTAGAGCACGGCTGGCGGACCTTGCATGGCGAAGAAGCCCCCCATCAGACCGCTCAATGCGCCGGCACCGACCTGCGCCTTGCGGGTGGGCTTCAGCTTGATGCGCTTGCTGACGAAGGCGAAATAGAGGCTGCAACCTATCAATACCACGCCCAGTACACGGTTGAGCAGGAGGCTGTCTATTCGCTTCAAGGCGAAGACCGCCACCGTGGAGACCACGATGAAGGTGAGCAGTATCAGCCACAACCGCCGCCACGATAGGTAGCGCCGCATACGGATAACTACCCAAAGCGAGGTGGTCATGGCCCACAAGCCTGAGAGCGTCGTGGCCTCGCCATAGCTGGCCGTGAAGAGGGGCAGCATGGTCATGATGAAGATACCGAAGCCAAAGCCGGTGGTACGCTGGATGAAGCTGGCACCGATACAGAGCAGGATGATATAGAGAGTAAAGAGAGTCATTACGTCATCAAAAAAGAGAAGGGAGCGAAATGAAGCCTCTTTCAAAGTCTCTTCACCTCACTCCCCTCTGCACCTGTTTTATGCGATTATTTCAGCGACCAAGTGGATTAGATCATGGTTTCAGGATCCAAGTTGGCAGCTTCGATATCCTTAAAGTAACGGTAAGTACCTACCTTCAATTCATCGGTAGCGGCATCGTCGCACACAATGATACCCTTTTCGTGAGTCTGCAGGGCGCTGATGGTCCACATCTGCATCACGGGACCCTCTACAGCGTGATAAAGGGCGCGGGCCTTGTTGTGACCGTTAACAATGATCAGCACCTCTTTGGCGCTCAGCACGGTACCAACACCTACGGTGAGGGCAGTCTTGGGCACCTTGTTCACGTCGTTGTCAAAGAAGCGAGAGTTGGCGATGATGGTGTCCGTAGTCAGCGTCTTCTGGCGGGTACGTGATGCCAGTGAAGAGCCCGGTTCGTTGAAGGCGATGTGACCGTCAGGACCGATACCACCCATGAAGAGGTCGATACCACCGTAGCTCTTAATCTTCTCCTCGTAGCGAGCACATTCAGCGGCCAAATCGGGAGCGTTACCGTTCAGGATATTGGTATTCTCAGGTTTGATATCGATGTGGCTGAAGAAGTTGTTCCACATAAAGGAGTAGTAGCTTTCGGGGTGCTCTTTGGGCAGACCTACATACTCGTCCATGTTAAAGGTCACCACGTTCTTAAAGGAAACCAACCCCTTCTTATTGAGTTCGATGAGTTCGCGATACATACCCAGGGGTGATGAGCCGGTGGGGCAGCCCAGTACGAAAGGCTTCTCGGCCGTAGCGTTAGAAGCGTTGATCTTGGCAGCTACATAGTGTGCAGCCCACTTAGATACAGATTGATAATCTGGTTGAATAATTAATCTCATAGTAATTTAAATTAATGAGTTTGACTATTTGGTTAGAAAAATTCTCTTGTTGACGACTCCTTCTATGTCGTTTATCCCTTCTTCAGGCGGTCGGCCATGGCGCGGGCCAGGATGGCGCACTGTTCGCGGGTGATGGGTTTCATGGCCTGCTTCATCTCCACGGGGTCGGCTACAATCTCCATCTTGCTCTTCTCAGCAAACTCAGCGATGCGCTTCACCGCAGCACCGGCCCAGCAGAAGGAGCCGAACCAGCCCAAGTAGCGGCCTTTGACCTCGCGCACCAGGATTTTAGAGAGGAGCGACTCCATCTCGGGATAGATCTGGTTGCTATAAGTGGGGCAGCCTACAATCAGTCCCTTGTATTTGAAGATATCCTTCAGGATGTATGAGGGGTTGCTCTTGCTGACGTTGTGCATCACGATGTTCTTCACGCCGTTGGCAGAGAGCTCTGCGGCAATCTCCTCAGCCATCTGTTCGGTGTTGCCATACATCGTGCCGTAGGCAATGACGACACCCTCTTCAGCCTCGTAGCGGCTCAGGCGATCGTAGATGCCTACCACCTTGCCAATCTGCTCAGTCCAGATGGGGCCGTGAGTGGAGCAAATCATCTCGATGGGCAGTCCGCCCAACTTCTGCAGCGCCTTCTGCACGGGTGAGCCGTACTTGCCCACAATGTTGCTGTAGTAGCGCTCCATCTCGTCCCAATACTTGTCAAGGTTGATGCGGCTGTCGATGAATCCACCGTCGAGGGTGCCGAAGCAGCCGAAGGCATCACCCGAGAAGAGGACGTGGTCGGTTTCGTCGAAGGTCATCATCGTCTCCGGCCAGTGCACCATGGGTGTGAGGTAGAAGTGCAGCTTGTGGTGACCCAATGAGAGGAAGTCGCCATCCTTCACCACATACTGGTCGCCCACCACGCCATAGAAGCCTTCAATCATGCCGAAGGTCTGCTTGTTTCCCACAATCACAATGTCGGGGTAGTACTTTTTGATTAGGGCGATAGAGCCGCTATGGTCAGGCTCCATGTGGTTAATGATGAGGTACTGGATAGGTTTCTCGCCAATCACGGCCTTGATTTTGGCTATGAACTGCTCAAAGAAGCAGACATCCACCGTATCAACCAACGCCACCATCTCATCGTCGATGAGGTAGGAGTTGTAAGATACGCCATAGGGCAGCGGCCACATCCCCTCGAAGAGGTGCTTGTTGCGGTCGTTGACGCCGACATAGTGTATTTTACCTTTTACTAATGACCTTTTTTCCATATTCTAATGACGTTTTAATTATCTTCTAATCTGTTTCGTACAACATTCGGCTGCCACAGGTTGTTCGGCGCCTACAACGCGTTCATACGATTAACAGAGTGCAAATGTACGATTAAATCTCTAAAATTCAAATAGCTCGCCCTGATATGTGCCATTCTGCCTCATTCTTTTTTGCAGAAGATGGTTAAACTCATAGTTTTTCAATCCCCAATCGGGGGCGATGAGCAGATTCTTGGGCGATTGGGAGAGGAAACGCTCCACCACCAAATCGGGTCGCAAACGCCTCAGGTAGGCCTCAACCAGGGCAAGGTAATCCTCCAAACCGAAGAGGTGGAACGCCTCAGGGTGAGCGGCATACTCGGCTGCCATGCGGGTGCCGCGGATGAGCTGCAGCTGGTGCAGCTTGATGGTGGTAAGGGGCAGCGAGGAGACGATGGCAGCCTGTGCGGTCAGCGCCTCGGCCGTTTCGCCAGGCAGGCCGAGGATGAAGTGACCACCCACCGGCAAGCCGCAAGCGGCAGTGCGCTCTACAGCCTCGCGCGCCGTCTGGAAGGTGTGGCCGCGGTTGATGCGCTTCAGCGTGACGTCATCGCAGCTCTCCATACCATACTCCACCAGCACGAAGGTGTGACGCGCCAGCTGTTCCAAGTAGTGGAGCAGGGCGTCGGGCATGCAGTCGGGACGTGTGCCGATAACCAACCCCACCACATCCTCCACCGCCAACGCCTCCTCGTAGCGCCGCTTCAGGGCATCGAGGGCATCGTAGGTGTTGGTATAGGCTTGGAAATAGGCCAGATACTTCATCTCAGGATACTTATGGGCAAAGAAACGCTTCCCCTCGATGAGCTGCTCGGTGATGGTGCGGTCGGTGCGGCAGTAATCGGGATTGAAGGTCTGGTTGTTGCAGTAGGTACACCCACCCCACCCCACCGTGCCGTCGCGGTTAGGACAGGTGAAACCGGCGTTGAGCGAGATTTTCTGCACCTTGTAGGGGAAGTAACGCTTCAAGAAAGTGGCAAACTCCAAATAGAGCGGATGCGGGGTATTCATGTTGGTAGTCTCGTTTTATCGGGCGAAGATAGTGATTTATTGGCAAAAAGCCGATTTTTTTTAAAAAAAGCGCTATTTTTGCGCCGCAAAACAACAACCAACAACCAAAGAAATAACCACGTTATGTCAAAAATGCGTTTTTTCGCCCTTCAGGAGCTGGCCAACCGCAAGCCCTTGGAAGTGGAGATTCCATCCAACAAGCTGACCGACTACTACGGCAGCCACGTGTTCGACCGCAAGAAGATGCAGGAGTACCTGCCTAAAGAGGCTTATCAAGCCGTGGTCAACGCCATCGAGAAAGGAACGCCCATCAACCGCGCCACCGCCGACCTGGTGGCCAACGGCATGAAGAACTGGGCCAAATCACTCAACGTGACCCACTACACCCACTGGTTCCAGCCACTGACCGACGGCACCGCCGAGAAGCACGACGGTTTCATCGAGTTTGGCGAAGAGGGGGATGTGATTGAGCGCTTCAGTGGCAAGCTGCTGGTTCAGCAGGAGCCTGATGCCTCCAGCTTCCCCAACGGCGGCATCCGCAACACCTTCGAGGCCCGTGGCTACACCGCCTGGGATGTCTCCTCGCCTGCCTTCGTGGTGGATACCACCCTCTGTATCCCCACCATCTTCATCTCCTACACCGGCGAAGCGCTCGACTATAAGACGCCGCTCCTCAAAGCCCTGGCTGCCGTGGATCGCGCCGCTACCGAGGTGTGCAAGCTGTTTGACCCCCATATTAATAAGGTATATACCAACCTGGGCTGGGAACAGGAGTATTTCCTGGTCGATCTGGCCCTCTACAACGCCCGCCCCGACCTCTGCCTGACGGGCCGTACCCTGATGGGTCACTCGTCGGCTAAAGATCAGCAACTCGAGGACCACTACTTCGGCTCCATTCCGCCACGCGTCACCGCCTTCATGAAGGAGCTGGAGGTGGAGTGCCATAAGTTAGGCATCCCTGTCAAAACCCGCCACAACGAGGTAGCCCCCAACCAGTTCGAGCTGGCCCCCATCTTTGAGAACGCCAACCTGGCCAACGACCACAACCAGTTGGTGATGGACCTGATGAAACGCATTGCCCGCAAGCACCACTTCGCCGTGCTGCTCCACGAGAAGCCCTACAGCGGTGTCAACGGCTCGGGCAAGCACAACAACTGGTCGCTCTGCACCGACACCGGCATCAACCTCTTCGCCCCCGGCAAGAACCCCAAGAGCAACCTGCTCTTCCTCACCTTCCTGGTCAATGTGCTGATGATGGTCTATAAGAACCAAGACCTACTGCGCGCCTCCATCGTGAGCGCCGGCAACAGCCATCGCCTCGGTGCCAACGAAGCCCCTCCCGCCATCCTCTCCATCTTCTTGGGCAAGCAGCTCTCTACCATTCTGGACCAGATAGCCAGCCAGACCGACGAAAGCGGTCGCTCCGCTGAGGAGAAGACCATCCTGCGTCTGGGCATCGGCCGTATTCCCGAGATTCTGCTCGACACCACCGACCGCAACCGCACCTCACCCTTCGCCTTCACGGGCAACCGCTTCGAATTCCGTGCCGCTGGCTCATCAGCCAACTGCGCCGCCGCCATGATAGCCATCAACTCGGCCATGGCCAGCCAGCTTAACGAGTTCCGCGTGGGTGTAGAGCGCCTGATGGAGGAGACCCACCTGAGTAAGGAGGAGGCCATCTTCCAGCAGATGAAGCAGACCATCATCGCCTCGGCCCCCATCCGTTTCGAGGGGGACGGCTACTCACAGCAGTGGCGCGAAGAGGCGGCCCGTCGCGGTCTGACCAACATCAGCCACGTACCCGAAGCCTTGATGCACTACATGGACGACCAGGCCCGCACCGTGCTGCTGGGCGAACACATCTTCAACGAGACCGAGCTGGCCAGCCGCGTAGAGGTGGAGCTGGAAAAATACACCATGAAGGTGCAGATTGAGAGCCGCGTACTGGGCGACCTGGCCATCAACCACATCGTGCCCACCGCCGTCATCTACCAGAACCGCCTGCTGGAGAACCTGCGCGGTTTGCGCGAGACCTTCTCAGCCGAGGAGTATGAGGAGCTGAGCGCCGACCGCAAGGAGCTGATTCGTGAAATCTCGCACCGTGTCACCTCTATCAAGCAGCTGGTACGCCAGATGACCGAGGCCCGCAAGGTAGCCAACCACCTGGATGGTTTCAAGGCCCGCGCCTTTGCCTACCAAGAGCAGGTACGCCCCTATCTGGACGAGATTCGCGACCACATCGACCATCTGGAGATGGAGATTGACGACGAAATTTGGCCTCTGCCCAAATACCGTGAACTGCTTTTCACCAAATAAATTTTTATTTTTCTTGTAAAACGTTTGCAATATAAAAAAATAAAGCCTATTTTTGTGCTATAAAACAGAGTTGTGTAACATAAATATGGCAAAAAGCAGTAATAATAAGATTACTATCGACTTTAACATCCCCGAGTTGATAGCCGATATGTGGGAGCCGCTCACCCCTAACCAGCGTGAGTATCTCACCAGTCAGTTTATTATTCAGAGTTACAAGAGAAATGAGGTGATTCATTTCGAGGGTGAAACACCTACCCATATGATGTGTCTGCTTAGTGGCAAAGTGAAGATTTTCAAGGATGGCGTAGGCGGCCGTAGCCAGATTATCCGCATGATGAAACCGGTGGAGTACTTCGGATACCGCGCCTTTTTCGCCAAGCAGGATTACGTGACCACAGCGGCCGCTTTCGAGCCTTCTGTCATCTGCCTCATCCCCATGACAGCTATTGACACGCTCTGCAACGAGAACATCGGCCTCTGCCGCTTCTTCATGCGTCGCATCTCGATAGACCAGTGCGTCTCTGATCAGCGCACCGTCAACCTGACTCAGAAGCACATCCGTGGTCGTCTGGCAGAAGCCCTGTTGGTACTGAAAGAGAGTTACGGTGTAGAGGAGGATGGTTTCACACTGAGCATCTACCTCTCTCGTGAAGACCTGGCCAGCCTCTCTAACATGACGACGAGCAACGCCATCCGCACCCTCTCGCAGTTTGCAATCGAGAAGCTCATCGCCATCGACGGCCGAAAAATCAAGCTCATCGATGAAGACCGCCTAAAGAAAATCAGCAAAATCGGGTAACACACATCCCACCAATAAAAAAGCTCAGAGCCACAAACTCTGAGCTTTTCTTTTATGTTCATAGCGGTCACGCTACGCTGAGCGACTTTTTCATGCACACTTTGCACAGCTATGCCCCATTGAGAAGGTCATTAACCAGCGCTGCCCTATGCTGAAGTATTTAGCCGAGTAAACCCTTTTCTGAGAGGTAGCGCTCTGCCTCGATAGCTGCCTTACAACCGCTGGCTGCGGCGGTGATAGCTTGACGGTAGTGCGGGTCGGCCACGTCGCCTGCGGCAAAGACTCCAGGCGTCTTGGTGCGCGGCGTAGCCCCTTCGGTGATGATATAGCCCACCTCGTCGGTGTCAACCCAAGGCTTGAAAACCTCAGAGTTGGGTTTGTGACCAATGGCCAGGAAGAAACCGTCGATGGCAATGTCGTAACGCTGCTCGTCAGCCTCACCCAGACGCTTCACCAGGTGAGCGCCCTCTACCCCATTTTCACCAAAGAGACCTACGGTGTTATGCTCAAACAGCACCTCAATCTTCTCGTGGTTCAGCACGCGCTCCTGCATAATCTTCGACGCACGCAGGTAGGGCTTACGCACAATCAGATAGACCTTGCTGGCCAGTCCGGCCAGATAGACCGCCTCTTCGCAGGCCGTATCTCCACCGCCCACTACGGCTACCACCTTCTTGCGGTAGAAAAAGCCATCACACGTAGCACAGGCACTCACACCCATACCGGCATACTTCTTCTCATCCTCCAAACCCAGATATTTAGCTGTAGCACCGGTAGCGATAATCACCGTATCGGCAGCAATCACCTTTTCCTCGTCAATCGTCACCTCATAGGGGGCCACAGAGCAATCCATCTTGGTGACCAAGCCGAAGCGCATATCGGCACCGAAGCGTTCAGCCTGCTTGCGCAGGTCCTCCATCAATTCAGGTCCGGCAATACCCTGCGGATAACCGGGGAAGTTCTCCACCTCGGTTGTAGTGGTCAGCTGGCCACCCAGCTGCATACCGGTATAAAGCACCGGATTCATATTGGCACGTCCGGCATAAATCGCAGCGGTATAACCAGCAGGTCCGGAGCCTACAATCAGACATTTAGCATGTTCTTTTTCCATTTCTCTTAATTTTTAAAGTTTACAAATAGCGTTATTTAAATCATGTCGTATTCATCGTAAATCCACCACCTCGGCGTCAGGGTACTCTTTGGCGTCGAAGCGGAACATCGATTCGGGCCACGGGGCGCTCATCATCTGCTGGCTATTCACCGCAATGGCTACCGTCTCTCCACCCCGATAGACCAGGCTCATCCTTTTCAAGGCAAAGCTCTGTTTATCGATGGTCAGCATCAAGCAGCGTATCTCTTGCCGGGTCAACGTAGCGGTCAGCACCACCACGTAGTGGCTACCATCCTCCGGCTCACCCTTAAATTTGATTCTGTAGCCCTGCTTGTAGATGGCAAACCAGGCATAGGGATGGATGCTCTGCAACTCCTCAGCCGTGGGCTCCGAAAGGTTCACCTCTCCACTCTGCTCCAGATAGGTAGCCTGCGTCCGACCATCAAACCAGGTGGTCACACCAGGTGTAGAGAGTTTGAACCGCTCTCCCTGCAGGGCGATGCGCCCCTGCTGTCGGCCACCCTGACCATCCACGATGGTAAAGGCCAGTTCCATCGCAACGGCCTCATGGAAGCGACGCTCCACCTGCTGCAGCACCTCTTCGGCCGTCAACCCCTCAGCTTGAAGAGGCATCGGTTC
>CAMAMO010000024.1 GCA_945836915.1 uncultured Mediterranea sp. | reverse complement strand
CTCGAACCCACGACATTCAGAACCACAATCTGACGCTCTAACCAACTGAACTACAGCCACCATGTTAGTGCATCTCTCAAATGCGGTGCAAAGATAGCGCTTTTATTTGTATCTGCAAACTTTTTGGAGAGTTTTTTTTGTTTTTGCCCCTATTTTTGTTGATTTGCATCTTCGGGTAAAGATTCTCTGTGAAGCCTAATGAGTCCTATAGTATAGACAGCCAGCTATTTACACGCATTCCTGGCAAATAGCCCTTATTTAGAGGGTATATGCCAGGAATGAGTGTATGAGGCTATACGGAGGTTAGCCATAGATGGCCTTTTCTCCAGCCAGCAGGGTATTCATCATCAATGAAACGATGGTCATCGGACCTACGCCTCCGGGTACGGGAGTGATGAATGAGCACTTGGGTGCCACTTCATCAAACTTCACGTCGCCAGTCAGTTTGAAGCCAGACTTGCGTGAGGCATCGGGTACGCGGGTGGTACCTACGTCGATCACTACTGCGCCCTCTTTCACCATCTCCGCCTTCACAAAGTTGGGCTGTCCCAGTGCGGCGATGATGATGTCCGCCTCTTGGCACTCCTTGATAAGGTCGCGACTGCGGCTGTGGCACACCGTGACGGTAGCGTCGCCAGGGTAGCTCTTCTGCATCATCAGGGTAGCCATCGGTTTGCCCACGATGTTGCTGCGGCCCAGAACAACGCACTTCTTTCCTTGTGTCTCAATCTGGTAGCGCTTAAGCAGCTCCATGATACCGTTGGGTGTAGCCGATACGTAGCAGGGTAGGCCAATGGAGAGGCGACCCACATTGATGGGATGGAAACCATCTACGTCTTTGCGGTAGTCAATGGCCTCGATGACCTTCTGTTCGCTGATATGTTTAGGCAGGGGGAGCTGTACGATGAAGCCGTCCACGTCGGCGTCACGGTTCAGTTCATCCACCTTGGCCAGCAGTTCGGCCTCGGTGACGTCTGCTTCGTAGCGAATCAGCGTTGATTTGAATCCGCACACTTCGCAGGCCTTTACTTTAGCAGCCACGTAGGTCTCACTGCCGCCATCGTGGCCCACCAGGATAGCTGCCAGATGGGGGCGTTTACCTCCTGCGGCTACGATGGAAGCCACCTTAGCGGCTATCTCCTGCTTAATCTGGTCTGAAATTAATTTACCGTCTATCAGTTGCATGTTTAGTTTAGTTTTTTAGTTGACGAGTTGACAAATTAACAAGTTGACAAGGTTATCTGCGGAAACGGGGCATCATCATTTTACCCATGTTGCCGCCGGTTACCATTTTCATCATTTTCCGGGTTTGGTCGAATTGCGTAATCAGTCGGTTCACCTCCTGTACGCTGGTACCGCTACCTTTGGCGATACGTTGGCGGCGGCTGCCGTTCAGAATCTCTGGGTGGGTACGCTCCTTGGGGGTCATCGAGTTGATGATGGCCTCGATGCTCTTGAAGGCGTTGTCGTCCACATCGATATCCTTCAGCGCCTTACCTACGCCGGGAATCATGCTGGCCAGCTCCTTCAGGTTACCCATCTTCTTGATTTGCTGAATCTGGCTCATGAAGTCGTTGAAGTCGAACTGGTTCTTCTGAATCTTCTTTTGCAGGCGTTTGGCCTCCTCTTCATCATACTGCTCTTGGGCGCGTTCTACCAGTGAGACGATGTCACCCATACCCAGAATACGGTCGGCCATACGGGCGGGGTGGAATTGGTCAATGGCGTCGAGTTTCTCACCAGTACCTACAAACTTGATAGGCTTGTTGACCACTGTACGGATGGAGAGTGCGGCACCACCGCGGGTGTCACCGTCGAGTTTGGTCAGAACGACGCCGTTGAAGTCCAGACGTTCATTGAATTCGCGGGCTGTATTGACCGCATCCTGACCGGTCATGGCATCTACGACGAAGAGGGTTTCGTCGGGATTGATAGCCTTCTTGATGGCTTCAATCTCGTTCATCATCTCTTCATCGACAGCCAATCGGCCGGCGGTATCGACAATAACCAGGTCATATCCCTTGGCCTTTGCCTCTTGAATGGCATCCTGGGCTATCTTCACTGGATCTTTGCTGGTGGGGTCGCTGTACATGGGCACGTTAATCTGCTCAGCCAGCACACGCAACTGTTCGATGGCGGCAGGGCGATAGACGTCGCAGGCTACCAACAGCGGGCGGCGGTTCTTCTTGCTCTTGAGCATACGGGCCAGTTTACCCGAGAAGGTGGTCTTACCCGAACCTTGCAGACCCGACATCAGGATGACGGCAGGTTTAGATACCAACTTCAGTTCAGCCGTTTCGCCACCCATCAGTTGGGCCAGTTCATCGTGAACAATCTTCACCATCAACTGGCTGGGTTTCACGGCGGTCAATACGTTCTGACCCAAAGCCTTCTCCTTCACCGTATCGGTAAAGTTCTTGGCTACTTTATAGTTTACGTCGGCGTCGAGCAGTGCCTTGCGCACATCCTTCAGGGTCTCGGCGACGTTGATTTCAGTGATTCTACCTTCACCTTTTAATATTTTAAACGACCGTTCCAGTCTTTCACTTAGATTGTCAAACATGGTTTTATCTGATTAATATGATATGACGTTAGTGCAAATAGTTACCAAAATATACAAATCTCTCGATGTTAGCCGTTCATGCTCAGCAGGAACTCTTCGTTGTCCTTCGCATTCTCCAGTTTGGTTTTGACGAAGTCCATAGCCTCTACGGGGTTCATGTCTGAGAGGTAGCGGCGCAGTACCCACATGCGGTCGAGTGTGGTCTTGTCCTGCAGCAGGTCGTCGCGGCGGGTGCTCGATGCCATCACGTTGACAGCCGGGAAGATGCGCTTGTTGGCCAGCGTGCGATCCAGCTGCAACTCCATGTTACCCGTACCCTTGAACTCCTCGAAGATGACCTCGTCCATCTTGCTGCCGGTATCGATGAGCGCCGTAGCAATGATGGTGAGCGAACCGCCGCCTTCGATGTTACGGGCCGCACCGAAGAAACGTTTGGGCTTATGCAGGGCGTTAGCATCCACACCGCCCGACAGCACCTTACCCGACGCCGGTGATACCGTGTTATAAGCGCGGGCCAATCGGGTGATTGAATCAAGGAAAATCACCACGTCGTGTCCGCACTCTACCATGCGCTTTGCCTTTTCCAGCACGATACCTGCAATCTTGACGTGGCGTTCAGCCGGTTCATCAAAGGTTGAGGCTATCACTTCAGCGTTCACCGTGCGAGCCATGTCGGTTACCTCTTCAGGACGCTCATCAATGAGGAGCATCATCATATAGACCTCGGGATGGTTGGCGGCGATAGAGTTGGCAATGTCCTTCAGCAGTACGGTCTTACCGGTCTTAGGCTGAGCCACAATCAACGCACGTTGGCCTTTGCCGATAGGAGCGAAGAGATCTACAACGCGTACAGAGATGGAGTCGCTCAGGTTACCTTTGCAGAGGCGGAACTTCTGGTCGGGGAAGAGGGGAGTGAGATGCTCAAACGGTACACGGTCACGGATGAACTCCGGCGAGCGACCGTTGATGTTAGAAACTTTCACTAATGGGAAGTACTTCTCACCCTCCTTTGGCGGACGAATCATGCCTTCTACTACGTCACCGGTTTTCAGACCCAGCGATTTAATTTGCTGTTGTGAGATGTAGATGTCATCAGGAGATGAGAGGTAGTTATAGTCGCTTGAACGGAGGAAGCCGTAACCGTCGGACATGATTTCCAGTACACCGCTACCGGTTAGGATGTCATCAAACTGGTAGGCATCCATTTGGCGCTCTTCGGCTACCTCGGCCTCAGCGTTTTCATCATGTGTAGGACGCGTGGGCTGTTGAGCCGCAGCCGGTTGCTGATTGTTAGGTTGTGCTGATTGTACGGGGCGGTTGGGGTTAGAAAAGCGGTCGTTTTCAGGGCGCTGGAACTGGATTCTTTGGCGCTTTTTGCGCTCAGTGGGCAGATTGGCCGTTTCGCTCTTCGCATCCTGTTTAGCTACAGTAGCCTCCTTGGTGTCAGTGGGATTGGTCTTTGTGGCCTGGAATTTACCCAGCAACTCTTGGGGCAGTTCCACGCGTTCGGTAGGCAGATCTTCAATGGGGATGAAGTCATCGCCACCATCCATAGTCACCGTCTCCTCGCTGGAGGTGGGGAAGAGGGCATCCAGTGCTGAACTTAGCTTCTTATTCTCCGCTTCAGGTGCCTCGGTGATAGTCTCAGCAGCCACCTTGGCGGCCTCCTCCTTAGGTTCGTTCATGGGCTCGTTGACGGACTCGTTGGCAGAGTCGCTGGCCGGCTGATTCATGGTTCCCTCAGGGAAGAGTGGCAGGTCGTTCTCTTTCTCATTCTGCTTCTTGCGATTCTTGTTTTGGCTGCGTTTATTCTCGTTTCGCTTGCCGTTGGCTTCAGCGGATGTCTCTTTGGGCTGTTGTGCCTTTTGTTCCTCATTTTTCTCTGCGTCGGCCGTTTGGTCACTCAGGTTGGCGCTGGGTTGTTCGTTGGGGGCGGTTTGCAGGTTTTTCTTCTCCTTTTTGGCTTTAGTCTTAGCCTGTTTAGGCTCCTTATTGTCTTTACCAGCCTCCGTGTTTGCACTTTCTGATGCAGGCACATCCGCTGTGGGTTGATTCGCAGCTTGAGGCTGAGGTGTATTCTCTTGCTGAGGCGTTGATGCAGTCGTACCTTTGGCTCGTTTGGGCTTGGCCTCTTTGCGTTCGGTTTTCTTTTTGGTTGTCACACTCTTCTTCGCTGCGCCCATAATGGCCTGTTCGTCCAGAATCTTGTAGATGAGATTATCCCGGTCGAAACTCTCGGGCTTTTTGATGTTGAGTTCCTTTGCAATCTCTTGCAATTCAGACAACTCTTTCTCCTTCAGTTGAATAATATTGTACATATTGTATTAAAAGGTGTATGATTCGTTTGATTGATGGGTTCATGCCCGGCTTAAACAGTTTACAGAGGCCCTTTCCGGTCCTTACTGCAAGTCGTCAGTTGGCAGGAGCTTTACTCTTACAGATGGTTTATTGATATTTGGGGGTTATGTTCAAGCCGGAACGGCACTGATCTCACACGATGACTGGTCCGTTAGGCTTTATTTACGGTGCAAAGATACACAAAATATTCAAAAAGAGGAAATCTTCATCAATTTTATTTCAAAAAAAAGGGGAGACACCATCAGTTTGCGGTGTCTCCCCAGGGAATGGGTTAGTCAGAAGCCAGGGCTGTATTAAGCCTCTTTCTTCTTTGAAGTGGCTTTCTTGGTCGTTGCTTTCTTTTCAGCGGGCTTCTTTTCAGCGGCGGGCTTTGCAGCCTTCTTTTCTGCCTTGGCCAGTTTGGCTTCCGCCTTTTCCAGCTCTTTGCGCAGCTGTTCAATTTCGCGACCCTGGTTCTCGATGGTAGTGAGCAGCGGGTTGAGCTCCTCGTTATCTACATCGACGGGATAGAGAGAATCCACCCGTTTCATGAAGTCGCCCAGGATGTTCATGTAGTTGGTGAAGGCATCATAGGGGCTCTCGTAGATACCACGTTGCAGGGTGACGCTGCTCTGCTTCGTCGTCATGAAGCGGAAGTTGTTGCTGGCCTGCAGGTAGTCCCAGTCTTGCTTGATGCGGCGGTCGTCGCAGAGGTGTACGCGTTCTGCTACGCTGTAGAGCTTGTTGAAGGCCTCGCGCTGCATCACGTTACCCAGCCAGCAGCTGGTGTCGCGCTCTTCGTCCACCCATGACAAGGGGTAGGGTACGTCGAGTTGTGAAACAGACTTTAACTTGGTCACAATCTCAGTCGGTGTAGAGAAGGTGATGCCCTTCTCCTTAGCGCAAGCGGGCAGAGCCTTCAGGAAGTCCAGGATGTGGCTTGACAGCGGCTGGTAGATACCCAGGGCGCAGAGCTCCATGAAGATATTGATAACCTGTTCCTCTTGTGGCAGCTGATCGATCCAGTTGATGTACTTATCGGCCATCAGCGGATATTCACTCCATTCTGAGTTAGAGAAGCGCAGGCTGATGTCATCAGAGAGTTTGAAGTCGCGCAACAGCAACTTCAGGTTGGGGTTCATGTTGCAGTGGTAGAGGTAGTGGGGGCTCTTCCAACCCAAGATGTGTTTGGCACCTTCGGTCAGCATACCCTTGAAGCCCATGCTGGCTACAGCCGCACCAATCTCGTCAGAGTAGATGAGGCTTGAGTTGCGGAACACCTTGGGCGCTTTGCCAAAGAGCTGTTTCATCTTTTCGCTCTGGCGCATCACCTCCTCCTTGAAGCAAGCCTCGTTGGCCAGTGAAGAGAGGCCGTGTGAGTAGGGTTCAGCCAAGAATTCGCAGCAACCGGTATCGTTCAACTGGTGCAGCAGTTCAATCACGGTGGGAGCGTAAATCTCCAACTGTTCCAGGGCTACGCCTGAGATAGAGAGGGCTACTTTGAATGCGCCTTCCGAACTCTTCACCATGTCAATCAGGGTGTTGAGGGCGGGGATATACGAGCGTTCGGCCACGTCGTTGATGCTGGTTTCGTTGGCATAGTCATCATAGTAGTAGTGGTTGGTGCCTATGTCAAAGAAACGATATCTTTTCAGATGTATGATTTGGTGTATTTCGAAATAAAGACAAATGGTTCTCATATCGTTTGATGTTTTTTTAAAGATTTTACTTGCTTGAGTTCCTGATGGTGCTGTCATACAGCGCGCGGATACGTAATCCTACTTTCTCCCAGGTGATACCGTCAACCTCGGTCTTTCCCTCTTCCTGTAGATACTGGAAGAGTGAGGGGTTGGTACAGATGGAGTAGATGGCATCAGCCATAGCGTGGATATCCCAGTAGTCGGTCTTGATCACCTTATCCAGGATCTCGCCGCAACCAGACTGTTTTGAGATGATTGAGGGCGTTCCACACTGCATAGCCTCCAGCGGGGCGATACCGAAGGGTTCGGATACCGAAGGCATCACAAACACGTCGCTGTTCTTATACACCTCATACACCTGTTTGCCTCGCATGAATCCGGGGAAGTGGAAGCGGTCGGCAATGCCTCGTTCAGCGGCCAGGCGGATCATTTGGTTCAGCATATCGCCGCTACCGGCCATCACGAAGCGTATGTTACGTGTGCGCTTGAGCACCATCGCTGCTGCTTCTACGAAATACTCAGGACCCTTCTGCATGGTGATACGGCCCAGGAAGGTGACCACCTTTTCTTTGTCGTGCACGGGGCGGGGGATATCCTGCAGCTCTTGCGACAGGGGATATACCGCATTGTGCATGGCGAACACCTTGGCGGGATTCTGGTGATACTCATTGATGACCGTGCGGCGGGTCAGTTCAGATACACACATGATGCAGTCGGCGTGGTCCATACCGTTCTTCTCGATAGAGTAAACGGTGGGGTTCACCTTACCGCGTGAGCGGTCAAAGTCGGTGGCATGCACGTGGATGCAGAGCGGTTTGCCGCTTACCATCTTGGCGTGTACACCGGCAGGGTAGGTCAGCCAGTCGTGTGCGTGGATAATATCAAACTCCTCCTTGCGGGCTACTACGCCGGCAATGATTGAGAAATTATTGATCTCTTCGTGCAGGTTGCCCGGATAGCCACCGGCAAACTCCATGCAGCCCAAATCATTGACATGCATGTAAGAGAAGTCTGCATAGATATGGTCGCGGAATGCGTAGTACTCTTCGGGGGTGGTATAGTCCGGCAGACGAGACTTCAGGTAGTCATAGTTCACGTCGCGCCATACGATAGGCACCTGGTTCATGCCCACAATCTTCAGGAACTTCTCTTCTTGTCCGCAGGGTTTGGGCAGACAGAAGGTCGTCTCTACGTCGCCTTGTAAACTAAGTCCTTTGGTGATACCATACGACGCAACCGCCAGTCCACCATATATTTTGGGAGGAAACTCCCAGCCAAACATTAATACTTTCATCTTGTTCCTCCTTACTTATACGTTAAACTTGGACAGTAGCTTGAGGATGCGCAGCATCTCGGCTACGTTCATGGCAAACGAAACGGCGCCACGGCCTACGAAGGGCGGGTTGCCGTCGAACAGCTCGGGCATGGTGCCAATGCAATGGCTGGTCATCTCATCTTCCATACCGATGAGGTAGCGTTCTACGAACGATACGCCGGCCATCTTGTAGATGCGCAGGTATGCCTCCATGTAGAAGCCCATCAGCCAAGGCCATGCGGTACCTTGATGATAAGCGTAGTCGCGCTGAATCTGCGGACCTACATAGTTGGGGTTATAACCGCCGCTCTTGGGGCTCAAGGTACGCAGACCCTTGGGGGTCAGCAACTCCTTGGTTACGATGTCGAGCACCTGTTTCTTCTGTTTTCTATCCAGCGGTGAGTAGTCGAAGGCTACGGTAAAGATCATGTTCGGGCGTACGCTCCAGTCCATCATGTAACCATCTACGTAATCGAACAGGTAGCCAAATTCGTTGCGGAACACCTCGACAAACGATTTGCCAGTCACTTCGGCCTGGCTCTCCAGGCGGTCGGCCAGTACATTGTTGCCACCTTCTCGAACCAATTCGGCTACGAAGCGAAGGGCGTTGTACCAGAGGGCATTGATCTCAACCACATAACCCGTACGTGGGATGACGGGGCGGCCATTGGCGGTAGAGTTCATCCAGGTTACGGCGCGATCCTTGCCGTTGGTATAGAGCAAACCGTTGTCGTGCAAGAAGAGGTTATCATGCTTGCGATCCAGGATGAAGTTCATCATCTCTTCAAGCAGGTCGCCGTACTTCTGTCGGCACTGTTCGCGCGAGGTCTCCTTGGCGTACTGTTGCAGGGTCCAAACGGCCCACAGCAGGATGTCAGGATGGTCCATCTCATAGATTTTGTAGCTAAGCGCTTCGCCAGCCATGAACTGCTGCAGTGCCTTCTTGGCTGTGCCCATCACGTTTTCAAACTCATCCAGCTCATCCACGCCCAGGGTCAGGCCCGGCAAGGCGATGAAGAGGTCGCGAGCGCGGCATTTAAACCAGGGGTAACCGGCCAGCACGTAGTGCTCGTCGCCCTGTTTGTTGTGGAACTGGTGGGCCGAGTTCTTCAGACAGTGGAAGAAGCTGTCGCGAGGGGTACGATCCTCCACCTCAGCTTCGAAGGTCTTCTTCAGCTGACGGGTGTTCACCTCGCTGATACCGGCTGAGAAGACGATGCTTTCGCCCTTCTTGATATCCACCTCGAAGTAACCGGGTACGTAGAGATCTTCGTTGAAGTCGTAGCCACGTTCCTGCTCCTTGGGATATTCGATACCACGGTACCAGTCGGGTTGGAAATGGAAGGTGTTCTTCTTGTTGAGCTGCATGAAGAGTTCGGGATAGCCCGGATACATGCAGGTCTTGATACCGTTTTCAATCTCCTGATACTCACGGCTGGCCTGTGCGTTTTCGTGGGTATATTCACGTACGCTACGGAAGGCTAAGAACGGACGGAAGCGGAGGGTGGTAGCCGAGTGGGCGTCCACCAGGGTGTAACGAATCAGAATGCGGTTCTCGTGATGTACAAAGATCTTCTCTTTTCGAAGGATGACGCCACCCACACGGTAAGTCGTTGCCGGGATATGTTCGCAGTCAAATTCGCGGATGTACTTATGTCCATTCGGACTGTAGTTGTTTCCTTGGTATTTGTGCAACCCCAGGTTGAACTCTGCACCGTGCTGAATTACTGTCTCATCAAGCGAAGAGAGCAGCACGTGGTTTTCATCATCCAGATTGGGGACGGGAATCACCAGCAATCCATGATATTTTCGCGTGTTGCAGTCCACGATCGTTGTACAATGATAAGCCCCCGATTTATTGGTCCTGAGAATCTCTCTTGGCAGCGATTCCTCCAGATTGATCATAAGGGTCTTGTCGAATCGTAAATAACTCATAGTTGTGCAATATTTAAAGGTTAATTATTCTGTGACGGAGGCCTTCTGAGCCTCTTAACAATGCCAAAATTACGAAAAATAGCTAACAGAAAAAATAAAAAGCCTCTTTTTTTTCGTTTTTCACGTAAATTATATGTAGTATTGTGCAAAAATAGCAATAAAGTGGCTCGAAATATGAAACAAGAATGGCAAAAGATGGCTCTGGCGGCTGCCATACCGCTCTTCCTGCTGCTCATCATGGTGTTGACCAAGTTTTTTGAGGTAGGTATGGATTGGGACTTCACTCACCTGGGAATCTACCCGCGCGCACAGCGTGGGGTCTTCGGTATTTTTGCCCATCCGCTGGTCCACGGTAGCTGGCGCCACTTGCTGACAAATGCCTTTCCCTTCCTCTTTCTCGGTTGGTGTCTCTACTATTTTTACCGCGACATCGCCTCGCTGATTCTACTCTTCCTTTGGCTGGTCGAGGGGTGCATCACCTTCACCATCGGTCACCCTGGCTGGCACGTGGGCTGCAGTGGGATTATTTATGGGCTGGCCTTTTTCCTCTTCTTCAGCGGACTGCTGCGCAGGCATGTGCCGTTGGTGGCTATATCGCTGCTAGTTACCTTTCTATACGGAGGCTTGGTGTGGAATATGTTCCCTCAATTTGTCAAATTGACTACCTCGTGGGAGGGCCATCTGGGTGGAGCGATAGCGGGTCTGCTTGCCGCCTTGATTTTTGCGGGCAAAGGGCCTCAACGACCCCATCCTTTGGCCGAGGAAGAGGAACTACTTGCTGACGACGCACCTCTTCCCGACGACGTACTTCATGCCGAAGAGAAATGTCAGGCAGAAGAGAAACTTCTTGACGAGGAGAAGGCTCCAGCATCAGCGCATCCTGAGGGCCAATGGACAGAGGAGGCGGGCGATGAACCTATTGAGCTATTAAGAAAGAATAAAAATGTTGAAAGGAGTGACGAAAACGGTAGATAATGCTTATTTTTGCATTGTAAATTCTGAACTAAATACGATGATATATTGACAGCGAAGACCATGGACAGCATATTTGATACCCTTTTGCAGCTCCCTCTCTTTCAGGGTATGACCTTAGAAGACTTAACCTCTATTGTAGAAAAAACGAAAATCCACTTCGAGAAGTTGAAAGCCGGCGAGACGATTGAGCAGGCCGGCCAGTGGTGCAACCGCTTCACCTTTATCCTTAAGGGCGAGGTGGAGATGATCACCCAGTCTGAGGATGGCCTCTTTGCTGTTATAGAGACCTTTAGCGCACCCTATCTCATCGAACCGCAATCTCTTTACGGACTGCAAACCATCTACGTATCCACGACGCGTGCGGTCAGTGAAGTGGCCACCGTACGCATCGACAAGCCCACCATTGCGCGCGAGCTTTTTAAGTACGAGATTTTCCGTCTCAACTATCAGAACGTCATCAGTGGCCGGGCGCAGAGTTTGCAGCGTCGTCTTTGGCAAGCGCCTGCCGGCTCGCTTCGCAACCGCTTCATCCATTTCCTCTTGATGCACTTTGAGCGCCCAACAGGTCGTAAAGTGGTCAAAATTAAAATGGAAGATTTGGCTCAGATTCTAAACGAAACGCGTCTTAACGTCTCGCGCGCCCTGAACCAGATGCAGAACGAGGGGCTACTCTCACTGCACCGTGGCGGTATTGAGATACCAGAAGCCTCGCTTCTTGCCTAATAAACCCCGCAAAGAGAGACCAACCTACGAAACGATAACCATGAACCGGTAGATCATAGTGAATGAATAACCATTAAGCTACGAGGATTATCCATGTACGAACATAAAGAAACCTCTCACTGAGCATTCGCTCAATGAGAGGTTTCTCTATAGTGTGCTACACTACTAGTTTATTTCAGCTGTTCGTGCATGGCTGCGGCAGCGCGGCGACCGTCGCCCATAGCCAGGATGACCGTGGCACCACCGCGAACAATGTCGCCACCGGCGTAGATGGTGGGGATGTTGCTCTGCATCTGCTCGTTCACGGCAATGGTGTTCTTTCTGCCCAGCTCCAAGCCTTCAATAGACTTCGGCACAATCGGGTTGGGCGATACGCCTACGGCCACAATCGCCATGTCGATGTCCAGAGTGACCGTAGCACCGGGGATAGCCACCGGACTGCGGCGACCGCTGGCGTCGGGTTCACCCAGCTCCATCTTTTGCAGTACCACCTGCTTCACGGCACCCTTCTCATCAGCGATGTACTCAATGGGGTTATGCAGGGTAAGGAACTCAATACCCTCCTCCTTGGCGTGCTTCACCTCTTCCAGTCGGGCGGGCATCTCGGCCTCGCTACGGCGATAAACGATGCGTACCTGTTCTGCACCCAGACGTTTGGCCGTGCGGCATGAGTCCATGGCTGTGTTACCGCCACCCACTACAATCACACTCTTGGCGGGATTAATCGGGGTGTCAGTCTCGGGGTTTGAGGCGTCCATTAGGTTCACACGGGTCAGGTACTCGTTGCTCGACATGATGTTCACGCTGTTCTCACCGGGGATACCCATGAAGTTGGGCAGACCGGCACCCGAAGCGATGAAGATACCCTTGAAGCCCTGCTTCTGCAGGTCGGCCACACCCTGTGTCTTACCGATGATACAGTCCTTCACAAAGTGTACACCCATTTTCTCCAGGTTGTGAATCTCAACATCCACAATCTTATTGGGCAGACGGAATTCGGGGATACCATACTTCAGTACACCGCCAATCTCGTGCAGTGCCTCAAAGACCGTTACGTCGTAACCGTTCTTCACCATATCGCCGGCAAAGCTCAGTCCGGCAGGACCGGAACCAACTACAGCCACCTTGATGCCATTCTTCGGAGCCATCTCAGGCAGGATGATGTTGCCGCTTTCGCGCTCAAAGTCAGCTACAAAGCGTTCCAGGTTACCGATAGCTACGGCTGGTTCATTCATCTTCAGGTGGATACACTGGCTTTCACACTGCTTCTCTTGCGGGCAGACGCGGCCACACACTGCGGGCAGTGAGGAGGTATGCTTCAGTACGCGGGCGGCAGCGATAAACTCACCGCGTTCTACGTTCTTAATAAACGAGGGGATATTGATGCTCACGGGGCAACCCTTCATACAGGTGGGGTTGGCGCAGTCCAAGCAGCGCTTAGCCTCTGTCATGGCCTGCTCCTTGGTGTAACCGCGGTTCACCTCTTCGGTGCGGGTCGTCGCGCGATAAACGGGATCCAGTTCGTTCATCGGGCAGCGCTCAATGGCCGTTCTCTCCTTCGGCTTCATGCTTTTGCGCAGTGCCTCACGCCAGGGAGCCTGACGGTCGAGCAGTTCAGCTAGAGGTGCCTCAGCGGCCGACTTGTTCAGTTGGCAAGCGCCCTCTTCGTCTGCTTCGCTCTCAGGGGTATAGTGGGGGGTAGGCTGTTCCAGATGGGTCATCTCTTCACGCTCTACGTTCTTGAACGAACCCATGCGCTTGAACATCTCATCGAAATCCACCTGGTGGCCGTCAAATTCCGGACCATCCACGCAGACAAACTTCGTTTTGCCACCCACCGTGATACGGCAGGCACCGCACATACCGGTACCATCCACCATGATGGTGTTCAGAGATACGTCGGTAGGTACATTATATTTCTTCGTCAGCAGACAGCAGAATTTCATCATGATGGCCGGTCCGATGGCGAAACATTTGTTCACCGTTTCGCGCTGGATGACCTTCTCGATACCTTCAGTCACCAGACCCTTCGTGCCGTACGATCCATCGTCGGTCATGATAATCACCTCATCCGATGATTGGCGCACCTCCTCTTCCAGGATGATCAGCTCCTTGGTACGTCCGGCCAGCACCGAGATGACGCGGTTGCCGGCAGCCTTCAAGGCTTGGATGATGGGCAGCATCGGAGCCACACCTACGCCACCGCCGGCACACACTACCGTACCGAAGTTCTCAATGTGGGTAGCCTGACCCAGCGGGCCCACTACGTCAAGGATATAGTCGCCGGCATTCAAGCGGCAGAGTTTGGTTGATGAGAGACCCACCTCCTGAACCACCAGGGTAATCGTACCCTTGGTCAGATCGGCACCGGCGATAGTCAGCGGCATGCGTTCGCCCTTTTCATCTACACGTATAATAACGAAGTGACCCGCCTTACGCGACTGGGCGATAAGCGGAGCCTCCACTTCAAATTTGAACACCTTCTCTGAGAATTGTTCCTTGCTAATGATTTTGTTCATTACGAATGCTATGTTTTATTGTAGTTATCAAAACAAATAGGTATTAGTTTCAAATGGTAACTAACCGTTTAAATCATCAGCAAAAGTAGTGCAATTTTGTCATTCACAAAAATAAAACGGCAGATAAATCGCTGTTTTGGACAAAATTTGGTTATTTCTGTACGTTTCTACTCGCTCTGCTCTCTCTAATCTCCACTCCAGCCGCTTCAATGTCGGCATTCATGGGCGGATTTCGTTTCATCAGCGAGAGTTCAATCTCCTCCACTTGGGCAAAGTCATGAAAGAGTCGGTTCACAATCCGTCCTGCCACGTGTTCCAGCAGTTTCGAGGGTTGCTTCATCTCCTCCTTCACGGCTTCATAAACGTCGGCGTAGCTTACGGTGTCACTGACGTTGTCGCTGTAGATAGCGGCAGAGAAGTCAGCGAGCAGCCGGAGGTTAATGACAAAGTCATTCCCCACCAGCTGCTCCTGTGGTGCTACACCATGATAGCCGTAAATATGCAGGTTTCTTAAAATGATGTAGGTTTTCATCTTCCAGCTTGTGCAATCAATCCCTTGATCTTCTCATTCAGGCCGTCGGCCTTCATCAGCTGCTCCAGGCTGAGGTGCATGCGCCAGCGCCAGTAGTGTCTGGGGTTGGCGGGCACGTTGATGCGTTCGGCTTGGGCGTTGGGATGACGCAGCTCCCCGTCAATCGACAGCCAATCCTGCCATGAGAGGATGCAGAGTATGGACGAACCGCGCAGATGGTGTGTGACCACCTCTTCGCAGATCTTCGCATCGGCCACGGCCGGAGCGGCACCACAGTGGCCCAGCATGTGGTTGAAGAAGTGCTGCGTCTGCTCTGCGTTCTCTTCCCACCAGCCTCTCAGGGTGGACATGTCGTGGGTGGAGATGGTGCTCACCGAACGGTAGGGATACTCGTAGGGGTTGGCAAACTCCTGCTTCGGATCCTTCGGCATACGCTGAATCTCCAGTGAGAGGATGCGCAGGTCGTTCATCACCCAAGGCACGCAGCCGGGAATCATACCCAGGTCTTCACCGCAAACCAGCATGTTGGTGCTCTGCGTCAGTTGTGGCAGCTTCTTCATGGCCTGCTCGCCCCAGAAGTCGTTGTGGCGGTGGTAGTAGTACTGGTTATAGAGGCGGTTGAAGCATGACTTCTCCCAGTCGTTCAGCGAGCGATAGACGTAGTCGTTCTGCACGCTGATGCGTGGATGGAAGAGGTTGGGGTTATTCCTGTCGCGGATGAAGAGCACGTCGCTGATTAGGCTGTAGAGCCCCTCGCGGATGCGTACCGTCGCTTCGTCGTTCTTGCCGGCAAAGTACTGCTCCACCTTGCGTTGCGTATCAAACTCTGGTTTCAGTTCATAAATCTCCCAGGTGTTGGTGGTGTTCAAGAAGGTCTCCTTCACGTAGTCGGTATGGGGGCCGAACACCTCGCCCAGGAAGTACTCGTGGATGTAGGGCTTGGTAAAGCGGGCCTCGTCGAAGCCCAGGCCGTAGCTCTCAATCTCCTCGCGGCTCATGGGCAGGGAGGGGACAAACTGGCCCAGCAGACCGTGTACCGAGTGCATCGGAATCTCCCAGATGCGGAAGAAGCCCAGGATATGGTCAATGCGGTAGGCGTCAAAATACTCCGACATCTTCTTGAAGCGGCGCATCCACCAGGCATAGCCATCCTTCTCCATCACCTCCCAGTTGTAGGTGGGGAAGCCCCAGTTCTGGCCGTTGGCCGAGAAGTCATCGGGTGGGGCGCCTGCCTGACCGTTCAGGTTGAAGTAGTGGGGCTCTGTCCAGGCCTCCACGCTGTTGCGGCTGATACCGATGGGGATATCTCCCTTCAGTACGACGCCATGCCGGTGGGCGTAGGCGCTGGCCTCCACCAGCTGGCGGTGCAGGTTGTATTGGATGTAGAGGTAGATACCGGTCTCGTTGGGGCGTTCCTGGCAGAGCGCCTCAATCTCCTCAGCCTGGTAGCTGCTGTAAGCCGGCCACTGGCGGAAGTCGGGTGTGCCGTAGGTATCGCGCAGGTAGCTGAAGGCGGCATAGGGCTGCAGCCACTGCTTGTTGGCCTCGAAGAACTGCTTGAACTCTTCGCTGGCCAGCACCTCGGCGCCCTCCTGTTCAAAGATGAGGTGGAGGTACTCCCATTTGGTCTGGTTCACCGCCTCGTAGTCAATCTGTTCCAGGGCGTTCAGCTCCTTCTGGCGTTGGTTAAATGCAGCCATCTTCTTCTTATCCTTCAGCTGGCCCAGCTGCCGCAGGTCGGTGTACATGGGGTGGAAGGCGTAGATGGATATGCTGTTGTAGGGGTATGAATCGGTCCAGGTGTGGGTGATGGTGGTGTCGTTGATGGGCAGAATCTGCACGGCGCGTTGGTTGGTCTTCACCGCCCAGTCAATCATCAGCTTCAGGTCGCCGAAATCGCCCACGCCCATGCTCTTCTCCGAACGGAGCGAGAAGACGGGGATGGCGGTACCGGCTCCCTTCCATTGGGGCAGGTTGAAGAAGACGTAGCGGTCGCCCGTTACCAGGGTTTCGTCCGCCCCGAGGGCCGGATCCAGTTGGTAGCGGTTGGGGTTGTTCTCCCAGGCTACGACCCGTTTTTCTTTTTTATTATAGAGAACGAACTTATACTCCAGCGGGAAGGTCAGCTTCGAAGCGTCCAGCTCCACCTGCCATTCCGGGAAGTCTGCGTCGCTCATGGGCACCGCCTTGTCGGCGTCCCAGAGGCCCAACAGTTGTTGGTTGCCACAGACACACAGGGTGTGATTCTCGTCAATGTTCGGCGCGTAGGCCTTGATCATCCAGCCGCGTTTTTGTGCCTTCGGTGCGGCACTGCGTTTGTGGTGCGCCAGCAGGGCCTCTGTAAAGGCCGAGGTGTAGAAATAGTGCTGTTCGGGCAGGTTCTTCCAGCAATCCTCCAGGCGGTAGGTGTGCTGTTTGCTCTTCCCCAAGTGCAGGATGCGTGGCAGGTTGTTCCACTCTGTGCGGACCAGTTTGTCGTTCCTGAAGATGTGGTAGCAATAGTTCAACACGCCCTCTTTCGGTAGGGCCATATCCACCTCCGCACGCCAGTGTATGCCGTCAATGGTCTGCATTACCAGCGCATGTTCAGGCTTTCCGCCTCCCAGTTCAGGAACGGAACCTGATACTCTGACCTCTTCGCCCCAGTTGGTGCGGTACTCAATGTGAAAAGATAAAGTCATTATATTAGATTATAAAATTAAGCAATAGTGATTTGTGAATGCAAGTTTAGCTATTTCTTCTCATTCTCAAATCACTATTGCTCAATAATGTCTATAAAAACGCTTGCAAACGTTTGTGCTCTCGCTGGGGTGTTAACCGCAGCGCGATGCGCCACACGTGGTGCAGATCAGGCAACCCTCTTGATAGACCAGGGTTTCATTGCCGCAGTTGGGGCATTTCTTTCCCTTGGCGGCGGTACCATCCAGCACATACTTCTTCAGCGCGCGCTCTACGCCGTTCTTCCAGGTGTTGATGCTCTCGCTATCCAGTTGCAGCGAGCTCACCAGTTTCAACACCTGCTCAATCGGCATGCGGTAGCGCAGCACGCCCGAGATCAGCTTCGCGTAGTTCCAGTACTCCTTGTTGAACTTCTCAGAGAGGCCCTCGATAGTTACCTTGTAGCCGCGCTTGTTCTCAAACTGGAAGTCGTAGCGCTTGTTGCCGTTCTCGTCCACGTTCTTGATGATGTGACCGGTGGTCACGTTCTTGGGCAGTACGATGCCCTCATCATCGTCGAGCACACCGGTAAAGATCTCGTAGGGATGTCCGTCCAGCAGACCCACAAAGGCCACCCACTTCTCCTTGTTGTTCTGGAAGCGCACCACGTCGGCATCCAGGATGCGCGGACGGGTCTCTACGACCGTAGGCGGTTTGCAGGGGGGCAGCTCCTCCTTCTTATCCTTCTTGGTGGAGATGAGCACGCCTGAGCGTGAGCCGTCGCGATAGACGGTGCAGCCCTTGCAGCCCGAGCGCCAAGCCTCGACATAGAGGCGGTTCACCAGCTCCTCATCCACGTCGCTCGGCAGGTTGATGGTCACGCTGATCGAGTGGTCCACCCATTTCTGGATGCGTCCCTGCATCTTCACCTTCATCAGCCAGTCCACGTCGTTCGAGGTGGCCTTGTAGTAGGGCGATTTGGTTACTAAGTCGTCAATCTCCTCCTGCGTATATTTCTTGGCGGGGTCATAGCCGTTGGCCTCCATCCAGGTGACGAACTTGGGGTGGAACACGATGTACTCCTCAAAGGCGTCGCCCGTATCGTCGATGTAGTCCACGTGCACGTTGGTGTCGTTGGGGTTCACCTTGCGGCGGCGCTTATAGACCGGCAGGAAGACGGGTTCGATGCCCGAGGTGGTCTGCGTCATCAGGCTGGTGGTGCCGGTGGGGGCGATGGTCAGGCAGGCGATGTTGCGGCGGCCATACTGTTTCATCTCGTCGTAGAGCGAGGGGTCAGCCTCGGCCAGGCGTTGGATAAAGGGGTTGTTCTGCTCGCGTTCGGTATTGTAAACCTCGAATGCGCCGCGCTCCTTGGCCATGTTGACCGATGAGCGGTAGGCGGTCAGGGCGATGGTCTTGTGCACCTCTTCCGAGAACTTCGTCGCCTCCTCGGTGCCATATCTCAGGTTCATGGCGGCCAGCATGTCGCCCTCGGCGGTGATACCCACACCGGTACGGCGTCCCTGTCCGCTCTTCTTATAAATCTTCTTCCACAGTTGGCGCTCGGTCTCTTTGACCTCGTCGCTTTCGGGGTCTGAGTCAATCTTCTCCATGATGCGTTCAATCTTCTCCAGCTCCAGGTCGATGATGTCGTCCATGATGCGTTGTGCCAGGGTGACGTGCTTCTTGAAGAGCTCGAAGTCGAAGTGGGCCTCGGGGGTGAAGGGGTTCACCACGTACGAGTAGAGGTTGATGGCCAGCAGGCGGCATGAGTCGTAGGGGCAGAGGGGAATCTCACCGCAGGGGTTGGTCGATACGGTGCGGTAGCCCAGGTCGGCATAGCAGTCGGGCACCGACTCGCGGATGATGGTATCCCAGAAGAGCACACCCGGTTCAGCCGATTTCCAGGCGTTGTGTACAATCTTCTTCCAGAGGGCCTGGGCATCCACCTCTTTCGTTACGGTGGGCTGCTC
>CAMAMO010000023.1 GCA_945836915.1 uncultured Mediterranea sp. | reverse complement strand
CCCTGCTTCTTGGTTTTTACATTATTTTTGCTTACCTTTGTCTGCTGTAGGGCTCTTTATACTACATAAATGGCCCGACGTATTAACTTAAAATCGTGAACATGTAAAAACCAACTTTCAGTCGTATGATTCAATCTAAGCCGATTATTGAATGCGTACCTAATTTCAGTGAAGGACGCGATAAGGGCGTTATCCGCCAGATTACAGATGTTATTGAGCAGGTAGAAGGTGTGAAACTGCTGGATGTAGATCCCGGTGAAGCAACCAACCGCACGGTGGTCACCTTTGTGGGTGAACCGGATGCCGTGGTGGAAGCTGCTTTTCAAAGTGTGAAGAAAGCGGGTGAATTGATTGATATGCGTCAACACCATGGCGCCCATCCGCGTATGGGTGCTACTGATGTTTTGCCTCTGGTTCCTGTGAGTGATATTACATTGGAAGAGTGTGCCGCTCTGGCAAGAAAACTGGCTGAACGTATTGCCAACGAACTGGCTATTCCTTGCTACTGTTATGAAGCTGCGGCCTTCACACCTGAACGTAAGAACTTGGCTGTCTGCCGTGAGGGTGAATACGAGGCTTTGCCTGATAAACTTTCCGTGAAGGAGAAAGCACCCGACTATGGCGCTCGTCCTTTTGACGAAGGGGTAGCACGTACGGGGTGTACAGCCGTTGGAGCACGCGATTTTCTGATTGCGGTCAATTTCAATCTCAATACCACCTCTACGCGTAGGGCCAATGCCATCGCTTTCGATGTGCGTGAGAAAGGTCGCCCTCAACGTCAAGGAAATCCGATTATAGGTAAGCCGGTTCTTGATGCTGACGGACAACCCGTCATGATTCCGGGAACGCTGAAGGCTACGAAGGCTATAGGCTGGTACATCCAGGAGTATGGCATCGCGCAGGTTTCAATGAACATCACCGACATCAACCAGACTCCGCTGCATGTGGCTTTCGACGAGGTGTGCCGTTGCGCTCATAATCGCGGTTTACGCGTCACGGGTACTGAAATCGTCGGCTTGGTGCCCGAGCGTACGCTGCTTGAGGCGGGCCGCTACTTCTTAGCTAAACAACACCGCTCGGCAGGTATTCCCAAACAGGATATACTGACCATCGCCATCAAGTCTATGGGGCTTGATGATTTGAAACCTTTCATCCCTCAGGAGAAGGTGGTGGAGTATCTCTTGGAGGCCGATCAGCAGAAGAACCGACTGGTTGACCTGACGGTGAAGGAGTTTGCTCATGAAACGGCCCGTGAATCTCCCGCACCGGGTGGTGGATCGGTTTCGGCCTATATGGGCGCGATGGGGGCAGCCTTGGGTACGATGGTAGCCAACCTCTCTTCTCACAAACCCGGTTGGGATGAGCGGTGGGAGGAGTTTGCCCGCTATGCTGAGCAAGGGATGGCCATTCAAGAGGAGTTGCTTCATTTAGTGGATGAAGATACCGAAGCCTTTAACCGCATCATGGCTGCGTTTGGTATGCCTAAGGGCAATGAGGAGGAGAAACGTCTGCGTTCAGCCGCTATTCAGGAGGCTACACTCTTTGCGGCGCAAGTGCCTCTGCAGACCATGAAGGTGGCCATGCGGGTCTTCCCCCTCTGCCGCGCGATGGTGGAGAAGGGTAACCCCAACAGCGTATCTGATGCCGGGGTGGGTACCTTGGCTGCCCGTGCCGCCGTGCTGGGTGCCGGTATGAATGTGAAGATTAACGCCTCTTCGTTGAAGGATAAAGCCAAAGCTGCCGAACTGATTGCAGAGGCCGACCGACTCATCGCTCAGGCTAACAGCCTGGAAGAGGAGATTAGGGTGATGGTGGATCAAGTGATAAACAAATAAACAGAGCATACTATGACTAACGAGCAATTTGCAGCGGAGATTCGTGCCGGCATACCTGAGACTCTTCCTCAGGCAAAGCCTTATGATAATGAAATCAATCATGCGCCGAAAAGAAAGGATGTCTTGTCTGCTGAAGAGAAGAAGCTGGCCCTGCGTAATGCCCTTCGCTACTTCCCAAAGCGTTTTCATCAGGAGTTGGCACCTGAGTTTGCCCATGAACTGGAGAGTTACGGGCGCATCTATATGTACCGTTTCCGCCCCGATTATGCGATGTATGCCCGTCCTATTGACGCCTATCCGCACCGATCACAGCAGGCGGCTGCTATCATGATGATGATTCAGAACAATCTGGATCCGGCTGTGGCTCAGCATCCGCATGAGTTGATAACCTATGGTGGCAACGGAGCGGTGTTTCAAAACTGGGCACAGTATCGGCTGACGATGAAATACCTCAGCGAGATGACGGATGAGCAGACGTTGGTCATGTATTCTGGTCATCCTTTGGGCCTTTTCCCATCACATAAGCAAGCGCCTCGTGTGGTGGTGACCAATGGCATGGTGATACCTAACTACTCTAAGCCTGATGACTGGGAGCGGATGAACGCTCTCGGCGTGAGTCAATATGGCCAGATGACCGCTGGCTCCTACATGTACATCGGTCCGCAGGGTATCGTGCATGGCACCACCATTACCGTGCTGAACGCTGCGCGCAAGCAGATGAAGAAGGAGCCTGGGCGTACAGATATTCAGGGTATGCTTTTTGTCTCATCCGGTTTGGGAGGCATGTCGGGCGCTCAGCCCAAGGCGGGCAATATCGCCGGCGTGGTGAGCGTGGTGGCTGAAATCAATCCCAAGGCGGCGCAGAAACGCTATGACCAAGGTTGGGTGGACCAACTTCATGATAATCTGGATGAACTGATTCCCGCTATTCGTCAGGCGGTGAGCCAGAAGAAGAGCCTCTCGATGGCCTACGTTGGCAATGTGGTCGATTTGTGGGAGCGCTTGGCCGATGAAGAGATTCACGTCGATCTGGGTAGCGACCAGACCTCGCTGCATAACCCTTGGGCAGGGGGGTACTACCCTGTAGGCCTGACGCTGGAGGAGTCGAAACGGATGATGGCTGATGAACCCGAACTCTTCCGTCAGCGGGTAGAGGAGTCGCTTCGCCGTCAGGTAGCAGCCATCAACAGGCTGACAGCGGCGGGCATGTATTTCTTCGATTATGGCAACGCTTTCCTGCTCCAGTCGCAACGCGCAGGTGCCGATATCCTCACTGCTGATGGCAAGTTCCGTTACCCGTCGTACGTACAGGATATCATGGGCCCCATGTTCTTTGATTACGGCTTCGGGCCCTTCCGTTGGGTATGTACTTCGGGCAATCCGAAGGATTTGGAGACGACCGACCGCCTGGCTGCCCAGGTGATGCAGGAGATGATGAAAACCGCACCCGAGGAGATTCATGGACAGTTGGCGGATAACCTCCATTGGATAAAGGAGGCGGGCAAGAACCGTCTGGTCGTTGGATCCCAGGCACGTATTCTCTATGCTGACGCTGAGGGGCGTTCAAAGATTGCTTTGGCCTTTAACGAGGCGATTAAGCGGGGTGAACTGAGCCGACCGGTAGTGCTGGGCCGTGACCACCACGACGTATCGGGCACCGACTCTCCTTTCCGTGAAACCAGTAACATCTACGACGGCTCGCAATTCTGTGCCGACATGGCCGTGCAAAACGTTATCGGCGACTCGTTCCGTGGCGCCACGTGGGTCTCTATCCACAACGGCGGTGGCGTAGGTTGGGGCGAAGTGATTAATGGCGGCTTTGGTATGGTGATTGATGGCAGTGAGGAGAGCGAACGTCACATCCGCGAGATGCTCTTCTGGGATGTGAACAACGGCATTGCCCGTCGCTGCTGGGCCCGTAACGAAGGGTCAATCAAGAGCATTGAGCGCGAGATGAAACGTACGCCAAACTTTACCGTTACCCTGCCCAATCTGGTGGATGACGCATTACTGACCTCTCTTTTCTAACCTATCAAACATAAAACAACAGATCATGAATAAACACCTGATATCTGCCGAACACCTGACGATTGAGCGTATCGGCGAAATTTTAGCTCACCATGAGCAGCTGGAGTTGAGCGAAGAGGCACGCCAGCGTATAGCGCATTGCCGTGAGTATCTGGATATGAAGATCGAAGCCAATGAAAAACCAATCTACGGAGTCACTACGGGTTTTGGCTCGCTATGCAATGTCTCCATCGGTCAGGACCATTTGGCTCATCTGCAGATTAACCTGATGATGTCTCACGCTTGTGGCACGGGCGACCGTGTGCCGAATGAGATTGTCAAAATCATGCTTCTACTCAAAATTCAGTCGCTCAGCTATGGTTACTCTGGCTGCAAACTCGATACCGTAGAGCGGCTTATCGACTTCTTCAACAACGATATCTATCCGGTGGTCTATATGCAGGGCTCGTTAGGCGCTTCAGGCGATTTGGTGCCGTTGGCCCATCTCTCCCTGCCTCTGATTGGCATGGGCGAAGTGGAGTATCAGGGCGAGGTCATCTCTGGCAAACAACTGCTGAAGACCATGGGGTGGAAACCCATCCAACTGGCCTCGAAAGAGGGTTTGGCCTTGCTGAATGGCACGCAGAACATGAGCGCCTTTGCTGTTTGGGCCTTGCTGCAGAGTCATCGTCTGAGTGAATGGGCGGATAAGATTGCGGCTATGTCAATTGATGCCTTCTGCGGATTGGTGGAGCCCTTTACTGACGCGGTGCATCAGGTCCGTCCCCACCGGGGGCAGATTGAAACCGCGGCCCGATTGCGCGAACTGTTGGCAGGGAGCGAGATTGTAGAGCAACCTAAATCGTACGTGCAAGATCCTTACTCCTTCCGCTGCGTGCCTCAGGTTCACGGCGCGGCAAAGGATACCATGCGTTATGTAGAGTCTGTCATCGATGTTGAGATCAATTCCGCTACAGACAATCCCACTGTCTGTCCGGATGAGGATTTGATTATCTCCGCCGGTAATTTCCATGGTGAGCCTATCGCCTTGCCTATGGATTTCTTGGCTATGGCGTTGAGCGAGCTGGCCAATATCTCAGAGCGTCGTATCTATAAGTTGGTATCGGGCACTCGTGGCCTACCCAGTTTCCTGGTGGCCAATCCGGGTGTCAATAGCGGCTTTATGATTACCCAATACACGGCTGCTTCAGTGGTTAGCTTGAACAAGAGCCTCTGCAACCCAGCATCAGTGGATAGCATCCCCTCTTGTCAGGGGCAGGAGGACCATGTCAGCATGGGTGCCAACGCGGCGATTAAATTATATAAGGTGGTGCTCAACACCGAGCGCGTATTGGCCATTGAACTCTTCAATGCCGCACAGGCTTTGGAATTCCGTCGCCCCCTGAAGTCCTCACCGGCCATACAGGAGATATTCAAAGCCTATCGTAAAGAGGTGCCCTTCATCATCAACGATGAGGTGATGTATCCCTATATCCAGAAGTCCATTGATTTCTTGCGCTGATTAGAAGGGAGAAACGAACGATGCGTACATGGATTTACAATATCGGATGCCTGGCATGTGTGGATAACCACGGCAAACTGCGCCTGCAAGGGAAGGAGATGGCCCACTTGGAGTGTCTGGAAAATGCTTGGATGATCGTAGAGAATGAGCGGATAGCTGGCTTTGGAACGATGGCCGATTGGCACATGGCACAGGGGCAGATGGGCACTGCGAGTGGACGAATGGATGTGGAGGTGGATGCTCAGGGTGGCTGCGTGTTGCCCTGCTGGTGCGACCCCCATACCCACATCGTCTATGCCGGTAGCCGTGAGGGGGAGTTTGTGGATAAGATACGTGGCCTAAGCTATGCGGAGATTGCACAGCGGGGTGGGGGAATACTCAACTCTGCTGACCGACTCCATCACGCCTCTGAGGAGCAGCTCTATGTGGAAGCCATGGAGCGAGTCCATGAGATGATGCGAAAGGGTACGGGTTGCATCGAGATAAAGAGTGGCTACGGGCTCAATACCGCCGATGAATTGAAGATGCTCCGTGTGATTAAGCGCATGAAGGAGAGTCTCCCTGTGCGCATCGTTTCCACCTTCTTGGGCGCTCATGCGGTGGGGCGTGGCTACAGTCAGTCAGACTATGTGGATTTGGTGATCAGGGAGATGATTCCCGAAGTGGGCCGCGAAGGGTTGGCCGACTATATTGACGTCTTTTGTGATAAAGGATTTTTTACTCCCGAAGAGACCGCCCGCATCCTTGAGGCTGGTGCCAAGTGGGGTATGCGGCCTAAGATACATGCCGACGAACTGGCCTCTTCAGGAGGTGTGGTGGTAGGAGTGGCTCATCATGCGCTCTCTGTCGATCATCTGGAGAGTATGGCTGATGCGCAAATCGAGACCTTGCGAGGCAGTGCAACGATGCCGACCGCCTTGCCCGGCACCTCCTTCTTCCTGAATATGCCCTTTGCCCCCGCCCGAAAGATGATTGATGCCGGCTTGGGCGTAGCGGTAGCGAGCGATTACAATCCCGGCTCCACCCCGTCAGGCGACATGAAGTTCGTGGTCTCCTTAGCCTGCATCAAGATGCGCCTGCTACCCGAAGAGGCCATCCAGGCCGCCACGCTCAATGCCGCTTACGCCATGGGCCTAAGCGAGGAGTATGGCTCGATAGCCGCAGGCAAAGTGGCCAATTTCTTCATCACCAAACCCATCCCTTCAATAGAGTACATTCCTTATGCTTATACTACGCCCCTCATCAAGCGCCTCTTCCTTAGGGGCAAGGAGTGGACGATTTAGTAGAACCTTGTTTTTTTTTGTTATTTTAGTCCAAAAAGGATGCTATTATTGTAGAAATGCCTATCTTTGCACCCGAAATTTATTTTTTTAAACGTTTAAAGCAATTGAAATTATGAAGACTAAGATGTTTATCGCTGCTTTTGCAGCTATGTTTGCATTCTCTGTAATGTCATGTGGTAACAAGAAGGCTGCTGAGGCTCCTGCTGAAGAGGCTGCTGTTGAGTGCGCTGCTGCTCAGGGCGAGTGCTGCAAGGCTGATTCTGCCGCTTGCTGCAAGGCTGACTCTGCTGCTTGCTGCAAAGGTGACTCTGCCGCTTGCGAAAAGGCTTGCGACAAGAAGTGCGAAAAGTAATTTGAACGCTTGATAAAGAGGGCATCTACTCACAAGGTAGGTGCCTTTTTTGGTTATATTTTCATGGTATTCATTTGTTGCCGGTTATAAAATGATATTTTTTTGAAGAAAAAAGTGTGTTTTTGTTTGTTTGAATCGATATATTGTTTACCTTTGCGCAGTTTTTCAAAAACAACAAGAGAATATGGATATGATTTTTACATACATTCTGCTGTGCGGCATTATTATTCTACTAAGCAAATTTAGTGGAAGTGAGTGTTGCGCTTGAAATGATGTAAAAAGTGTCTGTGACATACGAAAGCCTTTCTCACTTCCCTGTGTGAAAGGCTTTTTGATATTTAAAATAATAATGTAATAATATAAACCATGAGTGACAGATTATTTATTTTCGACACAACGCTCCGCGATGGCGAACAGGTGCCTGGTTGTCAGTTGAATACCGTAGAGAAGATTCAGGTGGCAAAGCAGCTGGAGCTGCTCGGCGTGGATGTGATTGAGGCTGGTTTCCCTATTTCGAGTCCGGGTGATTTTAATTCGGTGATTGAGATTTCAAAGGCGGTGACCTGGCCCACGATTTGTGCGTTGACACGCGCGGTGCAGAAGGATATTGATGTGGCTGTGGATGCCTTGAGATATGCCAAGCATAAGCGTATCCATACCGGTATCGGTACTTCGGACTCGCATATCCGCTATAAGTTTAATTCGACGCGTGAGGAGATTATTGAGCGTGCGGTTGCCGCTGTGAAGTATGCCCGTCAGTTTGTCGATGACGTGGAGTTTTATGCTGAGGATGCCGGTCGTACGGAGAATGAGTATCTGGCACGTGTGGTCGAAGCGGTCATCAAGGCTGGCGCTACCGTGGTCAACATCCCTGATACGACGGGTTATTGTCTCCCCTCTGAATATGGTGCGAAGATCAAGTATCTGATGGAGCATGTGGATGGTATCCATAAGGCGATTATCTCAACCCATTGTCATAACGACCTGGGCATGGCAACTGCCAACACCATGGCTGGTGTGCTGAACGGAGCCCGTCAGGTGGAGGTGACCATCAACGGTATCGGTGAGCGTGCCGGTAACACGTCGCTCGAAGAGGTGGCTATGATTATCAAGTGTCACAACGATATCGATATCCAAACCAATATCAATACGCAAAAGATCTATCCCACCAGCCGCATGGTGTCGAGCTTGATGAATATGCCTGTGCAGCCTAATAAGGCTATCGTAGGCCGTAACGCCTTCGCTCACTCGTCGGGTATCCATCAGGATGGCGTGTTGAAGAATGTGCAGACCTATGAGATTATCGATCCGCACGATGTAGGTATCGATGACAACTCGATTGTGCTGACTGCTCGCAGCGGACGTGCCGCTCTGAAGAGCCGTTTGCATGCGCTCGACGTGCAGGTGGATCAGGAAAAGCTGGATAAGATTTATGAAGATTTCCTGAAGTTGGCTGATAAGAAGAAGGACATCAATGATGATGATATCCTGGTTTTGGCAGGTGCTGACCGTACGCAAAACCATCGCATCAAGTTGGATTACCTGCAGGTAACCAGTGGTGTAGGTGTGCAGTCGGTGGCCAGCTTAGGCTTGAGCATCTCGGGTGAAAAGTTCGAGGCTTGTGCCAGTGGTAACGGTCCGGTTGATGCCGCCATCAAGGCGTTGAAGAAGATTGTGAACCGCCAGATGACGCTGAAAGAGTTTACGATTCAGGCCATCAGCAAGGGCAGTGATGACATGGGTAAGGTGCATATGCAGGTGGAATACGATGGTCACGTCTATTACGGCTTTGGCGCCAATACCGACATCATTGCCGCTTCGGTCGAGGCCTATATCGACTGTATCAACAAGTTTAAGATTTAATGAGTTATAACAATTAATTAGACACGAATATATGAATACTCTTTTTGATAAGATTTGGGATGCCCACGTGGTGCAACAGGTGGAAGAGGGTCCCACTCAGCTCTATATCGACAGACTCTACTGCCACGAAGTGACCAGTCCGCAGGCTTTTGAGGGGATGCGTCAGCGTGGTTTGAAGTGCTTCCGTCCGGAGAAGATCTACTGCATGCCCGACCATAACACCCCGACGCATGATCAGGATAAACCCATTGAGGATCCTGTAAGCAAGACGCAGGTAGATACCTTGGCTCGCAATGCCGAGGAGTTTGGCTTGAACCACTTTGGCATGATGAACCAGAAGAATGGTATCATTCACGTGGTTGGCCCAGAGCGTGGCTTGACTTTGCCGGGCATGACGATTGTCTGTGGCGACTCGCACACCTCAACCCACGGTGCGATGGGTGCCGTAGCTTTCGGTATCGGTACCAGCGAGGTGGAGATGGTGATGGCTTCGCAATGTATCTTGCAGACCCGTCCCAAAACCATGCGCATCACGATTGATGGCCAGCTGGGTAAGGGGGTAACGGCTAAAGATATGGCTCTCTACATGATGTCTAAGATGACCACCAGCGGTGCAACGGGCTATTTCGTAGAGTATGCCGGTGAGGCCGTTCGCTCGCTCACCATGGAGGGCCGTCTGACTCTCTGCAACCTCTCCATTGAGATGGGTGCCCGTGGCGGTATGGTGGCTCCTGACGAGACCACATTCGCCTATATCAAGGGCCGTGAATATGCTCCTAAGGGAGAAGAGTGGGAGAAGGCTTTGGCATACTGGAAGAGTTTGAAGAGCGATGATGACGCTGTATTTGACAAGGAGGTGCGTTACGACGCTGCTGATATTGAGCCGATGATTACCTATGGTACCAATCCCGGTATGGGTATGGGCATTACGCAATCCATTCCTACCACAGAGGGTATGGGCGAGGCAGCTCAGGCTTCGTTTGGCAAGTCGTTGGGCTATATGGGCTTCCAACCTGGTGAATCCTTGCTTGGCAAGAAGATTGATTACGTCTTCCTGGGTGCTTGCACCAACGGGCGTATCGAGGACTTCCGCGCTTTTGCTTCGATTGTAAAGGGACGCCGGAAGGCTGACCACGTGGTGGCTTGGCTGGTACCCGGTTCTTGGATGGTGGACGCGCAAATCCGCGAAGAGGGATTGGATAAGATTCTAGCTGAAGCTGGTTTTGCTATCCGTCAGCCTGGATGCTCAGCATGTCTGGCCATGAATGATGATAAGATTCCCGCTGGCAAATACTCCGTTTCGACCAGTAACCGAAACTTCGAGGGCCGTCAAGGTCCCGGTTCACGCACGCTGTTGGCCAGCCCGTTGACCGCCGCTGCCGCTGCTGTCACCGGTGTGATTACCGATCCTCGCACCTTGATGCAGGATTAATTCCTTTCACTCTTCTAAAACAATAACGTATGAAACAGAAATTTGATATCATAAAGAGTACCTGCGTACCCCTTCCGTTGGAGAATGTGGACACAGACCAAATCATCCCTGCTCGCTTTTTGAAGGCGACGACCCGTGAAGAGAAGTTCTTTGGCGATAACCTTTTTCGCGACTGGCGTTACAAGGCCGATGGCAGCCTGAATCCCGACTTCGTTTTAAACAACCCCACCTATGGTGGTCAGATTCTGGTAGCTGGCAAGAATTTCGGTTCAGGTTCCAGCCGTGAACATGCCGCTTGGGCTATTGCAGGCTACGGCTTCCGTGTGGTAATCAGCAGTTTCTTTGCAGACATTCATAAGAATAATGAATTGAACAACTTCGTATTGCCCGTGGTGGTCAGCGAGGCCTTCTTGCAAGAGCTTTTCGCCAGCATAGAGGCCAGTCCGAAGATGGAGGTCGAGGTCAATCTGCCAGCGCAGACCGTGACCAACACGGCTACTGGTCGCAGTGAGCATTTTGAAATCAATGCCTATAAGAAGCATTGCTTGATGAATGGTCTGGACGACATCGATTTCCTCGTAGAGAATAGAGATAAGATTGAGGCGTTCGAATCAGCAAAGCAATGAATCAGCCCTATATCGAGATTATGGATACGACCCTGCGGGATGGTGAACAGACCAGCGGGGTCTCCTTTGTGCCGCATGAAAAGCTGATGATAGCGCGTCTGCTGCTCGAGGAGCTTCAGGTGGATCGTGTCGAGGTGGCCTCGGCACGTGTCTCTGAGGGTGAGTTCGAGGCTGTGAGCGGTATCTGCAACTGGGCTTCACAGCATGGCTACCTGGATAGGGTAGAGGTGCTGGGCTTTGTGGATGATGGCAAATCCCTCCAATGGATTCAGGATGCTGGCGGTCATGTCATCAACCTGCTTACCAAGGGGTCGTACCGCCACTGTACACAGCAGCTGAAGAAGACGCCTGAGCAGCATCTGGCTGATATTAAGGCCAACGTGCAGATGGCGTTGGAGCGTGGATTCACGGTCAATCTCTATCTGGAGGATTGGAGTAATGGCATGAAGGATTCGCCGGAGTATGTCTTCCAACTGATGGATGGTTTGAAGGATATCGGCATCCGTCGCATCATGTTGCCCGATACATTGGGCGTTCTCAATCCGCTGCAGCTCATCAGCTACATGCGTAAGATGGTGAAACGCTACCCGGATATCCATTTTGATTTCCATGCACACAACGATTACGATTTGGCCGTGAGCAATGTGTTGGCTGCCGTACTGAGTGGTTGCAAGGGCTTGCATACCGCCATCAATGGTTTGGGTGAGCGGGCCGGAAACGCCCCGTTGGCCAGTGTGCAGGCCATCTTGAAGGACCATTTCCAGGCGGTGACGCATATTAATGAGGAGAAGCTCAACGAAGTGAGTCACTTAGTGGAGAGTTACAGCGGTATCGCTATTCCGCCGAACAAACCCATCGTGGGCAGCAGTGTCTTTACCCAGGTGGCCGGTGTGCATGCGGATGGTGACAACAAGAACAACCTCTATTGCAACGACCTGCTACCCGAGCGTTTTGGCCGCAAGCGTGAATATGCGTTGGGCAAGGCCAGTGGCAAGGCCAACATCCGCAAGAACCTCGAGGAGCTTGGCTTGCAACTGAGCGAAGAGGCGATGAAGAAGGTGACCGAACGCATCATCGAGCTGGGCGATAAGAAGGAGTTGGTGACCCAAGAGGACCTGCCTTACATCGTCAGCGACGTGCTGAAGCATGCCTCCATTGATGAGAAGGTGAAGTTGCAGAGCTACATGGTCAGCACCGCCTATGGTCTCAGGCCGATGGCATGTGTGCGTCTGGAAGTGAACGGTGAGGTATATGAGGAAAATGCGGCTGGAGACGGTCAGTATGATGCCTTTGTGCGGGCTATCCGCCATATCTACCGCGACAAGCTGGGTCGTAAGTTCCCTTGGCTGGCCAACTATAACGTCTCCATTCCGCCTGGTGGACGAACGGATGCCTTGGTGCAGACCACCATTGAGTGGACCTTCGAAGGCAAGACCTATCGCACCCATGCGCTGGATGCTGACCAGACTGAGGCGGCCATGAAGGCGACCATCAAGTTGCTTAATCTGATTGAGCCTATTTACTAACCCGAAGAAAAATTAATTCAAAACGATAACAACAATGGACTTTAAAATTGCAGTCTTGGCCGGTGACGGTATCGGCCCCGAAATATCTGCCGTTGGTGTAGATGTAATGACCGCCGTGTGTGAGAAGTTTGGCCACAAGGTCAGCTACGAGTATGCCATCTGTGGAGCACATGCTATTGATGAGGTGGGCGATCCCTTCCCTGAAGATACATTCCAGGCTTGTCAGAAGGCGGATGCTGTGCTCTTCTCAGCCGTAGGTGACCCGAAGTTTGACAATAACCCTACCGCCAAGGTGCGTCCTGAGCAGGGCTTGCTGGCTATGCGTAAGAAGTTGGGACTCTTTGCCAACATCCGTCCCGTGCAGACCTTCAAATGCCTGCTTCATAAATCACCCCTGCGTGCCGAGCTGGTTGACGGTGCCGATTTCCTCTGCATCCGTGAGTTGACTGGAGGTATGTATTTCGGTGAGAAGTATCAAGACAATGACAAAGCCTATGACACCAACATGTACACCCGTCCGGAGATTGAACGCATCCTAAAGGTGGGCTTTGAGTATGCGATGAAACGTAACAAGCACCTTACTGTAGTGGATAAGGCCAATGTGCTGGCATCCAGCCGTCTGTGGCGTCAAATAGCTCAGGAGATGGCTCCCCAGTATCCTGAAGTCAAGACTGACTACATGTATGTGGATAATGCTGCCATGCGTATGATTCAGGAACCTAAGTTCTTCGACGTGATGGTTACTGAGAATACCTTCGGTGACATTCTGACCGACGAAGGCTCTTGCATCAGCGGCTCTATGGGTCTGCTGCCCTCCGCATCGACGGGTGAGAGCACACCGGTCTTCGAACCGATTCACGGCTCATGGCCTCAAGCCAAAGGTCTGAATATCGCTAATCCCTTGGCTCAGATTCTCTCTGTAGCCATGCTCTTTGAGTACTTCAACCTGAAGGCTGAGGGTCAGTTGGTCCGTCAGGCTGTTGATGCCTCATTGGATGCCAATGTGCGCACCCCTGAAATCCAGGTGGAAGGCGGCGAAAAGTACGGAACCAAGGAGGTTGGCGCTTGGATTGTGGATTACATCCGCAAGGCTTGATTATTCTTTGCACATAGATAGCAGAAACCTCTATCCAGTCGCTGTACTAAGCTATGGATAGAGGTTTTCTACTTCTTACTATCACCCTTCAATATCTTAATCGAAAACACTTAATTGCTTGAAATGCAATCGTTGCACTATTAAAATCCGTTTTATTACGGCGTAATAGCATGGGTGGTATGGCTATTTATCTTAATTTTGCATCGATAATCATTTTTACCAGACACTAATAGATAAGACCATGAAGATTAAGAATTTCTTCCTATTTGCATTGCTGTGTAGTATGGCCACAGGTGCCACCGCACAGACCTATTACAAGAACAAAGCCTATCAATGGAAAGGCAATGAAATAATCCAAGGTAAAGAGAAAGGGCGTGCCGTATCGGCTACCGAGATGACCTCCAATTACCAGAGGAAGATAGATGGTGGATTTATGGGATGGGAGAATGATCCCATCAACCGTCAGCGTTGGACCTTGAGCCGCGATCTCGCTGCGCTGCCTCAATATACCGGTGGTTCGCTGCTTGAACAGGCCAACTATAACCTCTCCTTGCAAGAGAGCCTGGAGGCTATTGAGACCGACCAGACCTTCCGCACAGGCATCTTCTGGGGTGGGGTATGGACGCGAGACGTCAGCTACAGTATCCTGCACGCTTTGGCGCAGTTGCATCCTGAAATCAGCAAAAACTCCCTCTTAGCCAAGGTCAACGCCAACAACCGCATCATTCAAGACACTGGCACGGGTGGTGCATGGCCCTGCTCAACCGACCGTACCACCTGGATTCTAGCCGCTTGGGAGCTCTATAAGGTGACTGGCGAGAAGGAGTGGTTAGATTGTATCTATCCCGTGATTCGCAACACCATCGAAGATGACCGCATCGTGGCCTATGACCCCGAAACGAAGTTGATGCGCGGTGAAACCTCTTACCTTGACTGGCGTGAACAGGAGTACCCTTCGTGGATGCAACCTAATGATATTTATCAGAGTGAGACGTTAGGTACCACGGCGGTCCACTACCAGTCGTTGCGTATCCTCTCCGAAATCTCTCGTCTGGAGGGCCAGCCGGCTGAGTCTGCCAAATATGCCGCTTGGGCCAATGATTTGGCTGAGGGTATCAACCGTCACCTGTGGATTGAGGAGAAGGGCTATTACGGTATCTACCTCTATGGTCGTCGCCATCAGACTCTCCATCCTCAAAGCGAGACTTTAGGCGAGGCGTTGGCTATTCTGTTTGGCGTAGCCGATGAGGCCCGTGCCCGTCAGATTACCGCCTCTGTGGTCAATATGCCTTTTGGAACACCCTGTATCTATCCCAATCTGGGCGACCAACCCCCTTATCATAACGATGCCACTTGGCCCTTTGTTCAGGGTTACTGGATGCGTGCCAATGCCAAGGCAGGCAATGAAGAGGGATTGCTCCACTCCATTTCCAGTATCTACCGCGGTGCTACGCTGTGGCTCTCTAACCAAGAAAACTACGTGGTGTATGATGGCGACTACGGTAACACGCAGATCAACTCAGCCCGTCAGCTTTGGAGTGTAGCTGCCAATTTGGCCGTTGTTCCGGCTATCTATTTTGGCATCAACTACGAGCTGGATGGCATTCACTTTACCCCGTTTGTGCCTAAGGTGATGAAGGGTGAGCGAACATTGGCCAATTTCCGTTATCGTGATGCGGTGTTGACGATGACTGTTAAGGGCTTTGGTAACCAGATTAAGCGCTTTGTGCTGGATGGTCAAGAGATGCAGCAGCCTCTTTTCCCCGCTAATCTGAAGGGTGAACATACTATTGTGATGGAACTGAGCAACCAACAACCCGAACGGGTGGGCGTAACCTATGCCGAAAACCGCTATCAACCCAATACCCCTGTAGTGAAGCTGCAAGCCAATCAGTTGACGTGGGAGGCTATTCCTGGTGCGGCTACATACCGCGTGATGAAGAATGGGGTAGAGATTGCAAAGGTAGAGACTACCACCGCTACCTGCCAGGGCGAAGGAGAGTATCAGGTGCAGGCTCTTGATGCCACTGGTTTCCCCTCGTTTGCCAGTGAGCCCATTTATGTGGATGGTGCCAATCAAGTACAACTCTATGAAGTGGAGCAGTATGCCAAGGCCAGCGATGGCAAGAACGTTTGCATCAGCCGCAATGAGAATATCTTGATTACCATCCCTGTGGAGATTCCTGCTGATGGTACCTACGCCATCGATTGGCGTTATGCTAACGGTAATGGACCGATCAATACCGAGAACAAGTGTGCTACCCGTTTGCTGAAGGTAGATGGCCGGACCATCGGTGTCAGTGTCTTCGCACAGCGAGGCGAAAGCAAATGGGATAACTGGGGCTGGAGCTCTGTGATGTGCGCTTCACTGAAAGCCGGCCATCACACCTTGACGCTGGAGTTTGCTGATTGTGTGGAAAACATGAACATCACGGAGAACAAAGCTCTACTCGATCAACTGCGTATCGTGCGCATGAAGTAGCTCCCTTTCAAAATGGATGATTTATAAACGAAATGATATAGTTATGAAGAAGCGATTATTTTTCTTATGTCTGACGATATCTTGCAGTCTGCTGGGTTTTGCCCAGCAGGCTTTTCAAGTTTCTCGTAAGGTTGCGGTGTTTTACCCCGAAGCGTATGATGCCAAACAACACACTCCTTCGCCGGTATTCCTTACAGAGTTAGTTCCTCAAGGCCTATTGCCTGCAGATTGGAAAGTGCGTCCGGTGCATGGTGTAGCCAATGGCCAACAGTGTGTCACGGTCCACTTGGAGGAGGGTGTTGATCTTTATGGCTGTGGCGAGGCTACTGGCAAGTTGCGTCGTAATGGTGAGACCTTTGGATTCTGGAACAAAGATAACTACGGCTACTTGGCAGAGGATGGCAAACGGGTCTATCAAAGTCAACCTTGGGTACTTGGCGTGCGTCGTGACGGTACCTCCTTCGGTGTCATAGCTGACAACACTTGGCGCAGTACGTTGCGTGTGGATGATCGCCAGCTGACCTTTACGAGCGAAGGTCCGGCTTTCCGCATGGTGGTTCTTGAGGGTGAGACGCCTGCTGAGGTGATGCGCCTGCTGGCTGAGTTGACAGGACACATGGAACTGCCAGCCCTTTGGACACTAGGGCACCACCAGTGCCGCTACAGCTACCACCCCGACCGCCGTGTCAAGGAGATTGCTGACACCTTGCGTTTGAAGCGTATTCCTACTGACGTTATCTGGATGGATATTGACTACATGGACAAGTTCAAGGTCTTCACCTTTGACCCCAAGCAGTTCCCTGATCCTAAAGGGTTGAATGACTACCTGCATCAGAAAGGCTTCAAGTCGGTCTATATGATTGACCCGGGTGTCAAGGTGGAGAAGGGCTACTTTGTCGATGATCAGGGTAGTGCAGCTGATTATTGGGTGAAGGACCAGCAGGGTAATGACTTTGTAGGTCGTGTATGGCCCGGTAACTGTCACTTCCCCGACTTCACTCGTCCCGAGGTGCGCACTTGGTGGGCTACCCTCTATGTGGACTACATGGCAACAGGCGTTGATGGTGTGTGGAATGACATGAATGAACCGGCCGTGTTTGAAGGTGAAGACACCAGCATGCCCCCAACCAACTGGCATCGTGGCGGTGATGGACTGCCAGCCGGTCCTCATTTGCGTTACCATAATATCTATGGGATGAATATGGTTAAAGCCTCGCGCGAAGGTATGCTGTTGGCCAACCCCAACCGTCGTCCCTTTGTCCTTTCACGTGCCAACTTCCTGGGTGGTCACCGCTATGCAGCCACTTGGACTGGTGACAATATTGCTTGTTGGGAGCATTTGATGCTCTCTATTCCCATGACGCTGAATCTGAGTCTCTCCGGTCAGCCTTTTAACGGACCGGATATGGGTGGCTTTGCTGCCGATAGTGACGCCGAGTTGCTGGCCCATTGGGCGGCTACCGATGTCTATTTCCCCTTTGTGCGCAACCATGCGGCGAAAGGCACCATTCAGCAGGAACCTTGGAGCTTTGGTGAGAAGGTGGAACAGGTCTATCGCACGGCAGTTGAGCGCCGTTACCGTCTGTTACCCTACATCTACACCCTCTTTGAGGAGGCTGCTACGCAAGGTCAGCCCGTGATGCGTCCGGCTTTCTGGGCTGACTTCACTGATTTGAGTCTGCGTGGTGAAGAGAAGGCCTTCATGCTGGGAGATGATCTTTACATCATTCCCCGTTGGGCCAAGGAGGTCAATCTGCCTAAGGGTGATTGGGACCCCTTGAAGTTGGAGGAGAAGGATGACCTTTATCAAGCCATTGTGTGCCAGCGTGCGGGTTCGATTGTACCCTTGGCCAACCTGTATCAGAATACGACTGAATATGCCACCGACTCACTGACCTTGCTGGTAAATCCAGCGGCTGATGGTACCGCAGAGGGTACCCTCTATGAGGATGAAGGCGATGGGTATGCTTACCGTACGGGGGCTTATAACCGCTATGAGTTCAAGGCATCTACGGATAAGAAAGGTCGTATTACAGTAACGATGAATAGCGTAGGAGGCCAGCGTGAACTGAAGGCCAAAACCTTACGTATTGGCTTTGTTACTGATGGTCAGATTACCTATTCTCCCTGGACAAAGGGTGAGTGCGTCACCATGAAGTCGGTGAAAGACAAAGTGACCTCTCTTGATTTGAAAAATCTGACCTTTAGCGATATCAATGTAGCCGCTCAGCCTTCGAAAGCGGAGAAACTCAAGATGCAGATGGAACGCTTGAAGGAGCAGGGCATTCCGAATGAGTGGTAATCTCCACCACGGCTCGGTGATACAGGAAGCTACCCGATGAAACGTTTGATGGCTTGGGTGAAACGCTCGCCGTACTTCTTTTTCTTGTATTCGCCGATGCCGTTGATTTCGCCAAAAGCTTCTATCGTAGTGGGGCGGTAGTTACAGAGCTGGTGGAGCACCTTGTCTGACATAACCACATAGGGCGGAACCAACTCCTCTTCGGCTATCAGCCGGCGCAGGGCACGTAGTTCTTCAAAGAGCTGTTCGCTCTCCTGTTTGTCGAGTAGGGGAGCACCGCCAAATAGAGTAAGACGGCCTTTTCTATTTTTAGGTCTTCGTAGGGAGAGCTCCTCCATAGGGCTCTCCCTCTCTTTTGTGCCTTTTGTCTCCGTAGCCCGCTTTGTCTCCTTTTTAGTTCGTTTCTTTACCACCTTCTCCTCTTCGGGCTGTATGGTTGAGAGTTGGGCTATGGAACGGCCGAAGAGCACTTCGCGGCCTTGAGGGGTGACCTTCAGGTGATTCTTTTCGTTGTAAGCAATCTCGATATAGCCCAGTTGGAGCATCTGCAGGAGGAAATCCTTCCAATCCCTGCCGGGTATGTCGCGACCTACGCCGAAGGTCTTCAGCCGGTGGTAGCCGTGCGAGGCAATCTCGTTGCTCAGTGTGCCACGCAGCAGGTCAATCAGCACGTGCATGGTAATCTGCTGCTCGCAGCGCATGATGCCGCTCAATGCCTTTTGCACCAGTAGGGTGCCGTCGAAGCGTTGAGGCGGATTGCGGCAGATGTCGCAGTTCTGGCAGTCGTGGTCGCTATTCTCGCCGAAGTAGCTCAACAGGATGCGGCGCCGGCAGATGCTGGCCTCGGCATACTCCTTCATGCGGTCCAGTCGCTCCTTATTGATCTCCGCTTGTCCACTCTCCTCAGCAAACTTTTGTAGTACAATCAAATCCTCTAATGAGTAGAAGAGAAGTGTTTCACTCGGTTCGCCATCTCTGCCAGCTCGACCTATTTCCTGATAAAAAGACTCGATACTTTTAGGCAGATTGTAGTGGATGACCCAGCGCACGTTGCTCTTGTCTATACCCATGCCAAAGGCGATGGTGGCGCAGACCACCTGCAGCCGGTCGTTGATAAACTCATCCTGTACGCGGTTGCGCTCTTGGGCAGAGAGGCCTGCATGGTAGTAATCTACCAGAATACCCAATTGGTGTAACTTGGCGGTGAGCTCCTCCGTTCCCTTACGACTCTGGCAATAGATGATGCCACTCCGGTTGGGTCTTTGAGTGATGAAATCAGCAATGGCTTTCGTCTTCTCTTTGCGTGTATAGCCTCGTAGCACGTTGAGGCTAAGGTTGGGGCGGTCGAACGAAGAGATAAAGATGCGTGGGTCTTTGAGCTTGAGTTGTTTTAGGATATCTTCACGCGTCACCTTGTCCGCTGTGGCCGTCAGCGCCACCATTGGTATTTCGGGAAATTGCTCGCGCAGCTGGCCCAGCTGGGTATATTCTGGGCGGAAGTCATGTCCCCATTGCGAGATGCAGTGCGCCTCGTCGATAGCAAAGAGAGCGATTTGCATGTCGCGCAGCAAGCCGTCTCCCTCCAGCATCAACCGTTCCGGTGAGATGTAGAGCAGCTTGATGCGACCCTCAACACACTCTCGACGGATGATGGCGTTGCTGGTTTCGTTATTGTTGCTGTTGAGGGCTGCTGCAGGGATGTTGTTGGCCCGTAGTGCCTCTACCTGGTCGCGCATCAGTGAGATGAGTGGAGAGACCACTACTGTGACTCCTTTACTCATCAATGCCGGCAGTTGGTAGCATATTGATTTACCGCCACCGGTAGGCATTAGCACCAAGGCATCGCGGTGGGCAAGGATATGCTCAATGATCTCTTGCTGCATGGGGCGGAACGAATCGTATCCAAAGTGTTTTTTCAATAATTCTAACATATATGATTTGTTTATTCTGAGCACAAAGATAGGTATTATTGTTATAAATGCTGTTAAGGGGGGGGGGTAAAAAGGTCGTAAACCATTTAATTTTGGTCAAAAGATGTATTGTTTTTCCTTTTTTTCTGATGCATTTAT
>CAMAMO010000022.1 GCA_945836915.1 uncultured Mediterranea sp. | reverse complement strand
ATGTCTCCTTCACTCGGATTCATGGGTACTGTAATCGGTATGGTGCAGGCATTCGATAAGATCCAGCAGGTAGGTGATATCTCTCCGACGGTTGTTGCAGGTGGTATGAAGGTTGCCTTGATCACAACTATCTTCGGTTTGATTGCTGCCCTCGTTCTGCAGGTATTCTACAACTACGTGCTCTCTAAGATCGAGGCTCTGACTAGCGAAATGGAAGACTCTTCTATCACGCTGTTGGATATGGTTATCAAATATGATCTGAAGTATAAGAAATAATTTTTAAGCGTAGTTTAAGTCATGAAAATACAAAAAGTTTCAGGCTGGTCACTCATTGGTATGTTTGCTGCTATCATTGCAGTGCTCGTACTCTTCTTCTTCGGAGGCGACGCTCAGGGTGATGCTGTGATGACCAATGTGGATCCAGAAATGTGGCAACCGGCTAACACCGATGCAATGCTCTTCTTGAACTATGCATTGTTTGCCATTGCCGTCGTATCAGCTGCTATCAGCTTCGTTCACTTCTTGATTTGCAACCCCAAATCTTCAATGGGTTCTCTGTACGTATTGGCAGGTTCGCTTATCGTACTGTTGATTACTTGGTTCATGGGTAGCGCTGAGAGAATCGAAATCATCGGTTATGATGGAACAGACAACGAGGGCGTTTGGGCCCAGATTTCGGATATGTTCCTTTATTCACTTTATTTCCTCCTGACGCTCGCAGTAGTTTGCATGCTGCTCGGTGGTATCAAGAAGAAATTGTCATAAGTTTTAAAACGTGAGTTAAAATGGCAAAAGGAAAAAGAAAATGTCCCGAAGTTAACTCCAGTTCAACAGCGGATATCGCTTTCTTGTTGCTGATTTTCTTCCTTATCACGACGTCTATGGATACGGACCGCGGTCTGACTCGTCAGCTGCCTCCTCCTCCAGAGCCTAACCAAAAGCAAAATGACGATGTGAAGTTGAAAGCGCGCAATGTATTGACGGTGTTCCTTAACTTGAACGACCAGTTGATGTGCGGTGACGATTATATCAACGTAGATCAGCTCCGTGACAAAGCGAAAGAGTTTATCGCTAACCCTTCTAATGACGAGAACAAACCCGAGAAGCATGCTAAGGAAGTAGAATTCTTCGGTAATGTCCAGATCACTAGCAAGCACGTTATCTCTTTGCGCTGCGACCGTGGCTCATCTTACCAAGCCTATCTCTCGGTTCAGAATGAGTTGGTTGCTGCTTACAACGAACTCCGTGATGAACTCGCTCAGTCAAAGTGGAACAAGAACTACAATGACTTGAATGAGGACCAGCAGAAGGCTATTCGTGAAATTTATCCTCAGAAGATTTCTGAGGCAGAACCTAAAAAGTACGGAGAAAAGAAGTAATGGGAAAATTTAATAAAACCGGTAAACGTGAAATGCCAGCGTTGAACACTTCTTCTCTGCCTGACCTTATCTTCACGCTGTTGTTCTTCTTCATGATTGTAACAACCATGCGTGAGGTTACTTTGAAGGTTGAGTTTAAGGTTCCGCAAGCTACAGAATTGGAAAAACTGGAAAAGAAATCATTGGTTACGTTTATCTATGTAGGTCGTCCTACTGCCGAGTTCCGTAAGAAGCTGGGTAATGAGAGCCGTATCCAGCTGAATGACAGTTTCGCTGAAACCGCTGAAATCCAAGACTACGTTATTGGTGAGCGCGCTTCAATGAAAGAGTCTGATCAGCCCTTGATGCAGGTTTCTTTGAAGGTGGATAAAGATACGAAGATGGGTATCATTACAGATATCAAAGAAGCTCTTCGTAAAGCTTATGCCCTGAAGATTAACTATTCTGCACAGATGCGTCAGTAATAGTTCTTAATACTAAAAAGTCGGCCGCTTGATAAATTTCAAGCGGCCGACTTTTTTTGCTTTTCTTCTTAGTTATTGTTGAATCAAATAATCATCCGCGCTCGTCAACGAAGTGCACCTCTTCCACACCGTCTATTTTATTGATTGTGGTTATGGCTGTTTGTAGTTCACTGAATGAATGAACGGAAAAATGAATTGTACAGTTCACAATCTCATCTTCTGTTACAGTGTGTAGGCTTGAAATAGAGAGCTTTAACCCGTTGGTGATGCTATCTACCAGGTCAATGAGTAGATGGTAGCGGTCAACGCCCTGAATACTGATGCAAACGGGGTAGTGCACATCCTGATCTTCCGGAAAATCGACTGATACAATAGAGTCTCCTCTTTGTGAAGCCAAACTGATGGCGATTGGGCAGTCGCGTTTGTGTATCGTGACGTGACCGTCGTTCTCTTTGAAACCGATTACCTCGTTTCCTGGCAGTGGCTTGCAGTGCTCGCAACGGTTCTTAGGAATGGATTTCATCTGCTTCAAGAAGGGGGTCAGATATTTTTTCGCTTTATAGGTGTTGATGTAATTAAGCCAGTCGGGTTGGGGAAGGAACGCCTTGTTTACACCGACCTCTACACAATCACCATGATGCAACTCTGTTTTGATTGAGCAGAGCTTACCGTTGACTTTCGCATATTGGGCGTGAAGACCGATTTCGCTATGTATCTCAAAGGCGTAGTCCAGTACCGTGGCACGTTGAGGCAAACTGATGGCCTCTCCACGTGGTGAGAATACGGTTATGTCTTCGTTATAGAGTGAGCGAATCACACTATCCATAAAGCCGCCTTCGATATTTTGGTTTGCCATATCCTGAAGCAGGGCGCGGAATTTCTCTACCCAATTGTCGCTTTTGTTACCTAGACGTTCGGCCACACCCAGTTTTGATTTACGAACCATACGCTCAGATGAGATATGTATTTCTTCCCATATGCCCTGTTCGCTGAGCAGTTGTACATGGAAACTTTGGTAACCATTCTCTTTGGGTGAGTCAATGTAGTTGACAATGCTGCCTGGCTTTTCCTTAAAGACGTCGGTCAGTACGGAGTAGATATGCAGGCAGATTCTCTTTTCATCTTCCTGACGCTCTGCGGGGTAGATTAGACGAATTACATGGCGGTAATCCAGATGCTTGAAGTCACGCCCCGTGGTTTGTAATTTGCGCCAAATACTGTAGGGCATGCGGTAGCGCACTTCGGTACGAGCTCTGATGCCTTTATCTCGCAGTAACTCTACGATATGGGTAGTAAATTTATTCAGACGGCTTTCGTTAGCTTCTTTGTCTTCTGCCAGATTAGCTTCCAGTTCTTTGTATTCTAGCGGACAGCGGTAGCGTAAGCTGAGGTTTTCCAGCTCACGACGGATGCCATAGAGTCCCAACCGATTGGCAAGGGGTGCGTAGAAATAGTCTGTTTCACCAGCTATCTTCATTTGCTTCTCTGGCAACATTGACTCCAAAGTACGCATGTTATGCAGACGGTCAGCCAGTTTGATTAGAATCGCTCTGATGTCGTAGTGAAGTGAGTCAAGCATCTGTTTGAAGTTGTCCACCTGTTTAGAGGTATTGTTTTGCACCTTTTTCTTCTTAGTTACCACACGGACTAGGTAGGCCACATCTGGGCCGAAGAGGCTTTTTACCTCCTCAATTGTGTGATCTGTATCCTCCACAACATCGTGCAAAAAAGCTGCGATAACGGGGTTAGGACCTAAGAGTAACTCTTCCGCTACAATACGTGCCACTGCCATAGGGTGGATAATGTAGGGTTCTCCACTCTTACGTTTCTGACCGCTGTGTGCCTGGCGTGCAAAGATAAAAGCCTCCTTGATACGGTTAAGTTCAGGTGCCTCTACTCCCCGTGCTGCCATCTTAGCCAACATCTCTTCAAGCTGACTATTTAGAAAGTCATCATAATTTTCCATGTTATCGTTTTGTCTATAAGGTCATAATTCGGCACGAATTTAGAGAAAAAATGAATATCATGTTCCAAACTGACTATATTTTTGTTTTTTATTCACTGATTGGATTGAATATGAGAAAAAAAAACCCGTGTAACGTCATCGTTTCACGGGGAATAATTCGTCTTATTTAAAAGTGTTATTTACTCGCTTATAATGTGGCTTTCAGCGCTAGCTGATTCCTCATTTTTTGCAGTTGACCATTTAAGGTTTGGCACATGGCTCCGTTTCTCATCGCTTGGTAGCGTTTAATACGGTACTCAAGCATCTGAATTTCATTCATCATAGTTTTCATAATCTCCATCTTTTATGCCTTCCGCGTTTCGGAAAGCGCGTTAAACATCATCTTTTTTCTAGGTTTTAACGCTGCAAAGATAGGGATTGTTTGTTACAAATATGTTTTATAACATAAAAGCCGCTCTATTTTAACGAATATTTAGAAGTAGAGGCTATCTTGAGTCGTTTTTTTTAAGAAAACAGAAGCATTAGCGGGTGAATTCACCAGCCAGGGGTATGGCCATGTAGTGGCGCACTTCTTCGGGTGAATAGTGGTGTCCTAAAAGGAACATCAATTTGGTCACAGCCGCTTCAATGGTGATGTCGTAGCCGCTTACTACGCCTGCTTGTTTCAGGTGGTACCCCGTTTCATAGCGTTCCATCTCTACAGAGCCTGCATCGCATTGAGTGACGTTAACAATGACGATGCCACGGTCGCTTGCCTCTTTTAAGGCATTGAGGAACCAAGGTTTGCTTGGTGCATTTCCTGAACCAAAGGTGCCCAGCACCACTGCCTTCAAACCTGGAGCATGGAGTACCGCTTCCACAATATTTTGGCTGATGCCAGGAAAGAGGCGCAAGATGGTCAGATTGTTATCGAGAAGGAAATGTGGTTTTAAATCCTCTCTCTCCTCACGGAATTCACTGCCATGTACCATCTGATGGCGTGTCAACTCTTTACTGTTTTTCTCTTGATAATGAATCTGGGGCTGGTTGTATTTAATATGAATACCAGCGGTTGCCAGGGCAGGGTAGTTGAAAGAGCGGAAAGCATTGAAGTCTTCAGCGTTTATCTTTGTGGTGCGGTTGCCTCGCATCAGTAGATTTTCAAAGAAGATACAGACCTCGGGTACCATAGGTGATCCATCGGGTAGGGTAGCGGCAGCAATCTCCAAACTGGTCAGCAGATTCTCTTTGCCATCTGTGCGCAGTACACCTATTGGTAGCTGAGACCCCGTGAGGATAACGGGTTTGCGTAGTCCCTCGAGCATGAAACTCAATGCAGACGCTGTATAAGCCATGGTGTCTGTGCCATGGAGAATAACAAAGCCGTTGTAGAGATCGTAGTTGGTGCTGATAATCTCCACCAATTTACACCAGCTTTCAGTATCCATATCTGATGAGTCAATCGGTGGCTCAAATGTATAAGTGTCGATGACGAAATCAAGTCGCTCCAGTTCGGGAACATGGATCTTGAGCTGCTCCAAATTGAAGTTTTCAAGGGCACCAGTCTCAGGATTCTCCATCATACCAATGGTTCCTCCGGTGTAGATTAACAAAATGGTAGGTGATTCTGACTTCATATCTGCTTTATCCGTTTAGTTTGACTGCAAAGATAGATAAATATATTGAAATATTAGACATTTTGACAGAAAAGATTTCTTCCATAACAAAGTATAAACGTTGTTTCTCTGCGAAATTAGCCACAAATAATAGCCAATCATGGGCATCTATCCACCCATTTTCAACTTTCTACATAAAAATATTACAAAAAAGTGGCAAAAAGTGATAGAATGAAAATTTTTATTCTTAATTTTGCCGCATCTTTTCAAAAGCGTAGAAGTATGATGTTAAATAGATACTATCGCCATTTCGTCACATCGACATACGTCGGTACCATGACCAGCGTGGGTACAATGACCCATGCAGGCATCATGACATGTGTCGGTACCACGACCCCTCGGGGTTAAGGATAGTATTTGTGTTTCTACGTGATACACGCATTTCAATCGTTTTTCTTATTTTCATGTGGTGTGCAGGTTCACCTTCCAGGGGTAGGCGACTTGCATCGGTCGTTGGGGCTTTGGCTCTTGTTCGGCCCGTGAATAGTAACCTCTTCTCCTTAGTATAAAAATATAATAGATTAAAATACGATGAAAGTAATGAAGTTTGGCGGAACCTCGGTGGGTTCTGTGAAAAGTATCCTTAATGTGAAACAGATTGTAGAGTCGGCTACTGAACCGGTGATTGTAGTGGTATCGGCTCTGGGTGGTATCACGGATAAACTGATCAATACCTCGACGATGGCTGCTGCTGGCAATGCCAACTATGAGAGTGAGTACCGTGAGATTGTTCGTCGTCACGAAGAGATGATTCGTGAGGTGATACCCGCTGGCGAGGCGCGTCGCAGTTTGGAACATCAGGTGAATGTTTTGCTCAATGAACTGAAGGATATCTTTCAAGGTATCTATCTTATTAAAGACCTCTCTCCTAAGACTAGCGATATGATTGTGAGCTATGGCGAACGTCTCTCCAGCATCATCGCGGCAGAACTGACGGGAGCCACTTGGTTTGATTCGCGCGAGTTTATCAAAACCGAACGTAAACATAGCAAGAGTGTACTCGACACCGATTTGACCAATGAATTGGTGTGCAAGACCTTCAGCAAATTGCCTCAACGCTCTTTGATACCAGGGTTCATTTCGACAGATAAGAACACGGGTGATGTGACCAATCTGGGGCGTGGCGGTAGCGATTACACCGCAGCGATTGTGGCCGCAGCTCTCGATGCTGACTCGTTGGAGATTTGGACTGATGTGGATGGCTTTATGACGGCCGACCCACGCGTCATTCCCAATGCCTATACTATCAATGAACTGAGCTATGTCGAGGCTACCGAACTCTGTAACTTCGGTGCCAAGGTGGTTTATCCTCCTACAATCTATCCCGTTTGTCACAAGAATATACCTATATTAATAAAGAATACCTTCAATCCCCAGGCTGCAGGTACGATTATCAAGCAGGAGGTTACCTCTCCCCAAGGCAAGGCTATCAAGGGTATCTCCAGTATCAATGACACCAGTCTGATTACGGTTCAGGGCCTTGGTATGGTGGGCGTGATTGGTGTCAATTACCGCATCTTCAAAGCGCTGGCCAAGAATGGTATCAGTGTCTTCCTCGTATCACAGGCCTCCTCTGAAAACTCTACCTCTATAGGAGTGCGTAATGCCGATGCTGATTTGGCTTGCGAGGTGCTCAATGAGGAGTTTGCCAAGGAGATTGAGATGGGTGAAATCTCACCCATCACGGCTGAGAAGAACCTGGCTACTGTGGCCATTGTGGGCGAGAATATGAAGCACACCCCTGGTATTGCAGGAAAGCTGTTTGGCACTTTAGGACGTAATGGCATCAATGTGATTGCCTGTGCACAGGGTGCTTCTGAGACTAATATCTCGTTTGTGGTTGATAGCCGTTGGCTACGTAAGTCGTTGAATGTTATTCATGACTCTTTCTTCCTCTCCGAATATCAGGTACTCAACCTCTTTATCTGCGGTATTGGAACAGTTGGAGGCAGCCTGATTGAGCAGATTCATAGCCAGCGTCAGAAACTGATGCAAGAGAATGGTTTGCAGCTCAACGTGGTCGGCATTGCTGATGCCAAACAGATGCTCTTTACCCGTGAAGGCATCGAATTGTCAGATTTCCGCACTGTGCTTCATCAACAAGGCCAACCAGCTAACGTAGAGCGGATGAAGGAGGAGATTATCGGCATGAACATCTTCAACTCTGTCTTTGTAGATTGCACGGCCAGCGCTGATGTAGCTTCAATCTATCAGGAGTTGCTCAAGCACAATGTGTCAGTGGTCGCAGCCAATAAGATTGCGGCATCCAGCGCCTACGATAACTACAAGACGCTGAAGCAGATTGCGCGCCAACGTGGGGTAAAGTACCTCTTCGAAACGAATGTAGGTGCGGGATTGCCCATCATCAATACCATCAATGACTTGATACACAGTGGTGATAAGATATTGAAGATTGAGGCGGTATTGAGCGGTACACTCAACTTCATCTTCAATCGTATCAGCGCCGATGTTCCGTTTAGCCGTACCATCCGTATGGCTCAGGAAGAGCGTTATAGCGAACCAGACCCACGTATCGACCTGAGTGGCAAGGATGTCATCCGCAAACTGGTCATCTTGGCTCGCGAAGCTGGTTACCGCTTGGAGCAAGAGGATGTAGAGAAACACCTCTTTGTACCAGATGAGTACTTCCAGGGCTCGCTGGAGAATTTCTGGGAGAAGGTGCCCCAATTGGACGCTGATTTTGAGGCACGTCGTCAGCGTCTGGAGGCTGAACATAAGCATTGGCGCTTTGTAGCTAAACTTGAGAATGGTAAGGCCTCTGTAGGATTGCAAGAGGTGGGTATGGGTCACCCCTTCTATGGCTTGGAGGGTAGCAACAACATCATTTTGCTCACGACTGAACGTTATAAGGAGTACCCCATGATGATTCAGGGTTATGGCGCAGGAGCTGGTGTAACAGCTGCTGGTGTCTTTGCCGACATCATGAGTATCGCCAACGTCTAACCGCAAATACATTGCAACGATGAAACAAAAAATGAAACATATTATCATTCTCGGTGACGGTATGGCCGATTGGAAGATTCCTTCCCTTGGCGACCGTACCCTTCTGCAGGCCTCTGATACCCCCTATATGGATGCCTTGGCCCGTCAAGGGCGCAACGGAAGGCTTATCACAGTGGCTCCCGGATTCCATCCAGGCAGTGAGGTGGCCAACATGTCTGTATTAGGTTATGATCTTCCCAAGGTCTATGAAGGGCGAGGCCCGTTAGAGGCTGCAAGTATCGGTATCGAATTGCGTCCAGGAGATATGGCCATGCGTTGCAACATCATTTGCATCGAGGGAGACCATATCAAGAACCACTCAGCTGGTCATATCTCAACCGAAGAGGCCAATGTGCTTGTACGTTATTTACAGGAGCATCTGGGTAACGATCGTGTACAGTTTTATACTGGTGTACAATACCGCCACCTTCTGGTTATCAAGGGAGGAAACAAGCATATTGACTGCACACCACCGCATGATGTGCCCCTCAAGCCTTTCCGTCCTCTTTTGGTGAAACCATTGGCTGATGCCGATTCAACAGCAGATTCGGTTGGAGAACGTTTGACTCCGCAGCAGACAGCTGACCTAATCAATGATTTGATTCTTCGTTCACAGGAGTTGCTTCAGAACCATCCCATCAACCTCCGACGCATAGCCGAAGGCAAAGATCCGGCCAACAGCATCTGGCCCTGGAGCCCTGGTTACCGTCCACAGATGCTACCCTTCTCTGCCCGTTTCCCCGAGGTAGAGCGTGGAGCAGTCATCTCTGCGGTAGATTTAATCAATGGTATCGGTCACTATGCTGGCCTGCGTCGAATCACAGTGGAAGGGGCTACCGGTCTTTACGATACCAACTATGAGAATAAGGTGGCAGCTGCACTCGAGGCACTGCGTACCGATGACTTTGTTTATCTCCATATCGAGGCAAGTGATGAAGCGGGGCATGAAGGAAATATTGACTTGAAACGACGCACTATCGAGAACCTCGACCATCGTGCCGTGGGTCCTATCTACGAGGCTGTGCGTCAGTGGGATGTGCCTGTAGCTATCGCTCTCCTTCCCGATCATCCCACTCCTTGCGCACTCCGTACCCACACCGCTGAGCCCATTCCTTTCCTCATCTGGTACCCAGGAATCACTCCCGATGAGGTGCAGACTTTCGATGAGGTAGCTGCTTGCAACGGTTGCTACGGACTCTTGAAAGAGGACCAGTTCATCGATATTTTTATGAGTGAACGCCCTTGAGATAGGGTATTATTAATCTGATAATCAAAAGAAACGATATGAATTACTACAGTACATCCAAACAAGCCCCTGAGGCTACACTTGAAGAGGCCGTGGTCAAGGGACTGGCTGCCGATAAGGGACTCTTCATGCCTCGTACTATCAAGCCGTTGCCTGCCTCCTTTTATGTGGAGATGCCTAACCTCACCTTCCAGGAAATCGCTTATCGCGTAGCCGATGCCTTTTTCGGCGAAGATGTACCCGCTGAGACACTGAAGCAGATAGTCTATGACACGCTTAGCTTCGATGTGCCCTTAGTGCCCGTCACCTCAAACATCTATTCTTTGGAACTCTTCCATGGTCCTACGTTGGCCTTCAAAGATGTGGGCGGTCGCTTCATGGCTCGTTTGCTGGGCTATTTCATCCGCAAGGAGGGAAAGAAACAAGTGAATGTGTTGGTAGCTACCTCAGGTGATACGGGCAGTGCCGTGGCCAATGGTTTCCTGGGTGTGGAGGGTATCCACGTCTATGTGCTCTACCCCAAAGGTAAGGTGAGCGAGATTCAGGAGAAGCAGTTTACTACCCTTGGTCTGAATATCACAGCCCTTGAGGTGGATGGAACCTTCGACGACTGTCAGGCATTGGTAAAGTCTGCTTTCATGGACAGCGAACTGAATGCTCACATGCAATTGACCAGTGCAAACTCTATCAATGTGGCCCGTTTCCTTCCTCAGGCCTTCTATTACTTCTACGCTTATGCCCAGCTGCAACGTCTTCAACCAGGGGTGAAACCTGTTGTTTGCGTACCCAGTGGTAACTTTGGCAACATTACAGCGGGGCTCTTTGGCAAGCGCATGGGCCTGCCCATCCGTCGCTTCATTGCAGCCAATAACCGCAACGACATCTTTTACCAATACCTGCTCAGTGGTAACTACAATCCCCGTCCCAGTGTGGCCACCATCGCCAACGCCATGGATGTGGGTAACCCCAGCAATTTCGCTCGCGTACTCGACCTCTACGGAGAGAGCCACGATGCCATTGCTGCCGAGGTGAGTGGAGCCACCTATACCGATGAGCAGATTGCTGAGACCATGCGTCAGACGTGGCAGAGTGCTCATTATCTGCTCGATCCTCATGGCGCTTGTGGCTTCCGTGCCCTTCAGGAGGGGCTGCAACCTGATGAAGTCGGTATCTTCCTTGAAACAGCCCATCCAGCCAAGTTCAAAGATACCGTTGAAGCTATCATTGGTGAGCCTGTAGCCATACCAGAGAAACTGCAAGCCTTTATGCGAGGTACTAAGCAGAGTGTATCTATGAGCAGCCTGTTTGCTGATTTCAAGGCTTACCTTCTGCAGCAACCCTCATAACAGCAGGCCTAAAAATCATACAGCCACCCTTGCCAGCAGACGGACAGAAGGGTGGCTGCTTTTTCTATTCTTCCACATGACCTGCAAAAAAACTCAAAAAGAGGATATACCCTTGTGATAATTCAATTTTAATCTCTATTTTTGCACACACATAATAAGTGATTAGTTTATCGGCATGAAGAGGTTTGAATCAGAGGATAAGCAGAAGGAGATTCTCACGGTGACGGATGGTCAACGTAGTGCTTCTGACAGTTGGTGGACCCGTATCAACCAAGCTGTAGTCACCTTCTTGTATAATAATAATTCGGTACAGAGCATCAACGAGTTGCTTGAAGCAATTCGTGTCCAACTCCATGCGCAATCTGTTCATGTCTGTGAAATGGACTTGAACGGTCTCTGCTTGGATTGCACTTATGCCAGTCTGGTGAATCAAGTCAACCACCCAATGAAGCCGGTTTGTCGTTGCGTCTATCCCCTTCTCATGCGTCGTTTGCGTGGGGGGCGTTCGCTTTGGATACAGATAGAGAACCCCGATGAAGAGCTTGACCAATCGTTGTACACCCATCTCAAGGAGCATGGTATTCAGGAGATGCTGGCGGTTCCTTTGATGTATAAGGAGGGGGTGGCAGGTTTTATCGGGGTGGATTATGTCTCTGCTATTGATCATTCAGATACCACAGCTGTTTCAGCTGTCGAGACGTTAGGACGTTTGCTCTCACTCTGTTTGGAACTCCGTCGGAAAGAGATGGAGGCCGATTCTCGTCGCAACGATATGGAGCATCTTTTTGCCTACATGCCTTTGGGCTATCTGCGTGTCAAACTGCTCCGCAACGTAAAAGGAGAGGTGTACGACTTTTTTGTGGCCGATGCCAATCAGAAGATGGCTGAGTTGAGTGATACCCCGCTCAGCAGTTTCCTCCATCAGCGTTCCTCCACTCTTCCTCATGTTTTTTCTACAGGAGTTCAGACCTTCGTTGACGTGCTTGATGATGGCTGTTACCGTACCGAGAACTACACCTTTCAGAAATCGGGCAAGAAGTGTCACATCGTCTTTTACTCTTCGCATGCCGATGAAGTGGTGGGACTCTTCCTTGATATGACCGAGGTGAGTAGGATGCGAACAGCGCTAAACCGTAGTGAGGTGATGTTTAAAAACATCTTTGAAAAGATGACAGCTGGTGTAGAAATATACGATGCAGAGGGCAAGTTGGTGGATCTCAACCCTAAGGATATGGAGCTGTTTGGTGTGAAGCGCAAAGAGGATGTGCTGGGTATCAATCTCTTCAGCAACCCCAATATCTCACTCCAAACGCGACAGCAAATCAAAGATAACTCCAGCGTTGATTTCTATACCAATTACTCCTTTAACGAGCTCAACGGCTATTACGAATCAAGTGCCCAGAAGAATATAAACCTCTATACCCGTGCCAGTAAGATTTATGATGCCAACCAGCGTTTTGTTGGATATGTAGTAATCAGTATGGATAACACTGAGCAGATGGATGCGATGAAACGCATCGAGGACTTTGAACACTTCTTCCTTTTCATCTCTGATTATGCCAAGGTGGGTTACGCCAAGTACAACCTGCTTGAGGGTAAAGGCTATGCCATCAGCCAGTGGTATAAGAATATGGGTGAGTCACCTGATCGTCCGATAGGCAAAGTGGTAGGTGTCTATGAACAGATGCACCCTATGGATCGCGAAAAGATACTGACATTCTTTAAGCAGGTACGCGCCGGTCAGGTTACCTCGTTTAATCAAGAAGTCCGCATTCGCCGACAGCCCACTTCGCATACAGAAGATACCCTGAATGCTGTGTGGAATTGGGTGCATGTTCATGTTGTAGTCAGCCACTATGCGCCAGAAGAGGGCCATATTGAACTGATATGTGTGAATTATGACATCACCAACCTCAAAGAGACGGAACAGCAGCTTATACAGGCCAAAGAGAAAGCTGAAGAGGCAGACCGTTTGAAGACCGCCTTTTTGGCCAATATGAGTCACGAAATTCGTACACCCCTTAATGCGATTGTAGGCTTCTCATCCCTGCTTAACGAAGCTCAGGATGATAAGGAACGCAAGCAATACATCGACATTATACAGGAGAATAACGGCCTGTTGTTACAACTCATCTCTGATATTCTCGATATCTCCAAGATTGAGGCGGGTACTCTGGACTTCAACCTCTCACAGGTGGATGTGGCTAAACTCTGCCACGATTTGGTTGACACTATGAAGAGCCGCACGCAGCCTGGTGTTGATCTGATTTTTGATAATGAAGGGTGCGACTATGAACTCTTCAGCGATCCCTACCGTTTGCGTCAGGTCCTCACCAATTTCATTACCAATGCCATCAAGTTCACCTCGAACGGTTCCATTCATGTGGGTTGCCAACCTGTGGAAAACACCCATTTGCGCTTCTATGTAAGTGATACAGGTATCGGTATCTCCCCTGAGGATCAAGAGCGTGTCTTTGACCGTTTTGTCAAACTCAACACCTTTATCCAAGGCACCGGTTTGGGCCTTCCGATTTGTAAGACCATCATCCATCAATTAGGCGGTGAAATTGGTGTACAGAGCCATTTGAACCAAGGCTCTACCTTCTGGTTCGTACTGCCCATCGATATCCCGCAACCTATGAATCCCAATGCCGTATGGAGAAAATGACCCTAACCATATTGGGTTGTGGATCAGCGTTGCCCACAACCCGTCATAACCCCACCTCGCAGGTGCTCAACGTGCGCGACAAACTCTTCATGATAGATTGTGGTGAAGGAACCCAACTTGAGATGCGTCGGGCCCGGCTTAAATTCTCCCGCTTGGGCCATATTTTTATCTCCCATCTGCATGGCGACCACTGTTTCGGTCTTTTTGGTCTGATTTCTACCTTCAATCTGTTGGGGCGGACAGCCGAACTCCATATCCACTCTCCCCGTGGGTTGGAGGAGTTGATGCAACCTATGCTTCGCTATTTTTGCCAGCAGCTTACCTATGCCGTCATCTTTCATCCATTTGATACCGATCGGTCGCAACTTATCTACGAAGACCGCTCTTTAACGGTGACCACCATCCCTTTACGTCATCGCATCCCTTGCTGTGGTTTCCTCTTTGCCGAGCGAGAGAATCCTCGGCACATACGGCGAGAGATGATTGACTTTTATCAGGTACCCTTCTACCTGCTCAACGGCATCCGCTTGGGTAACGATTATACCACTCCCGCAGGTGAGGTGATACCCTGTGAACGGCTCACCACCCCGGCAGAGCCCGCCCGTCGGTATGCATACGTCAGTGATACGCTTCCACTGCCTCACGTCGTTGAGCAGGTCAAAGGAGTTGATCTCCTCTATCATGAGGCCACCTTTGCTGAAAGCGAGCAGGCCCGTGCCCGCGAAACCTTTCATACTACCGCCTCCCAGGCCGCAGAGATTGCCTCTCAGGCTCAGGTCGGTGCCTTATTGGTGGGCCACTATTCTGCTCGTTACGAGAGTGAGGAACCCCTGTTAGCCGAGGCAAAGGCCCATTTTCCCAGCACATCGTTGGCCTATGAGGGTATGCAGGTAGAGATTTTGTCGCAGGCCATTAAACCTTTGACTGAAATGTGGGTCCAATCATCAGATGTATCTTTAGAACCCTTTGACTGAACGATGCCAGCCTACGACGAACAACAGACCATCCAAGCCCTACTTCATCCTGAGACCCGTCGCTCAGCCTTTGAACAGGTAGTCCGCCACTACAGCCGTCCGCTTTATTGGCAAATTCGTCGCATGGTGCTCAGTCATGAAGATGCCGATGATTTGTTGCAGAACTGCTTCATCAAGGCCTGGACTGGTTTAGATGGTTTCCGTGGCGATTCCACCCTCTCCACTTGGCTCTACCGCATCGCTACCAACGAATGCCTTAATTTCCTCACCCGCCGCCGTGAGATGCTTTCGATGGACGATGAAGAGGTGCAGCAAACCCTCCTCAATCAGCTTGACGATGACCCCTGGTTCGATGGTGACCAGGCCGAACGTGCCTTGCAGCAGGCACTTCTTACCTTGCCAGAGAAGCAGCGGCTCGTCTTCAACCTTCGCTACTTCGACGAGATGGATTATGCGCAGATGAGTGAGGTGCTTCACACCAGCGTCGGCGCCTTGAAAGCCTCGTATCACCATGCCGTGAAGAAAATTGAAAGTTATGTCACTGAAATTGATAGTCTGGATTAAACCTCAGGCCCAACCCAGTGTCCAATGAATAGAAACCGTATAACGAGATAGGAGAATCAGACGATGAAAGAGAAACGCAACCTCCCGATAACCGATCCCCAAAGCGGGTTCCGCCTGCCCGATGGTTACTTCGATGCCCTCACCCAGCGGGTGATGGATCGTTTGCCATCCGATGAGGCCTCGTTATCCGCTGCTTCCCAGTCGGGGAGTTCCTCTCCTAAGGAAGCCACACCTGCCGCACTCCAACCCGAGGAGATTACCTTATGGCAACGCGTCCGCCCCTGGATTTATTTGGCTGCCCTCTTTGCCGGTGCCGCCTTTATTATCCGTGTGGCCTCACCCTCACCCCAAGAGAAGGCCGATCGTTTGGCTCGTGAAGAGAGCGAGTCTGAAGAGATGGAGTACATCAACAATGCCCTTGATGGAGCCATGATGGATGACTACTCTCTCTACGTCTATTTGGCTGATGAATCTACCGCTAACCCCTAATAATCAAAACCTCAATGATATGAAACAGTGGATTATCTCACTCCTTTTAATCATAACGCCTCTGACCGTTGTTCAGGCCTCTGGCAACAAAGGGCTTCAACAATACCTCACCAAGGAGGAGTTTTGTGCCCGTCAACAAGCCTTTATTACCAAGCAGGCAGCCTTGACCGAGGCTGAGGCCGAAGCCTTCTTCCCCCTCTATTTTGAACTTCAAGAGCGTAAGCGGCAGCTAAACGAAGAGGTGTGGAGTGCCTTTAAGTCGGGCCGCAAAGAGAATGTCAGCGAGGCACGTTACGAAGAGATTCTTGAGGGTATCTACGACAATCGCTTGGCTATTGATCGCTTGGAAAAGAGCTACTTTGAGAAGTTCAAGAAGATTCTCTCATTCAAGAAAATCTATCTGGTACAGCGAGCAGAGATGCGTTTCCACCGTGAGGTGCTCAAAAATTTCGGTGAGAAGAGCAAAACGGCTGATCCCGCCCGACGTAAATCTCAAAAAAACAAGTGAACCCTATGGATCCCATGGCCCTTATCCAGAAATATTATCCCGAGGCCAATCGCCTGCGGGATATTTTGGTGACCCACAGTCAGTCGGTTGCAGACAAGGCCTGTGCCATAGCCGATACCCATCCAGAGCTCCATCTTGACCGTCAGTTCCTCTATGAGGGGGCCATGCTTCACGATATAGGCATCTTCCTGACCGATGCGGCTGGAATAGACTGCTTTGGCGACAGACCCTATATTTGTCACGGCTCTTTAGGTGCGGCCCTGATGCGTAGCGAGGGGTATGAACGCCATGCTTTGGTGTGTGAGCGTCATACTGGCGCCGGACTCTCTCTCAAGGAGATTATAGCGCAGCAACTACCTGTACCTCAACGGGAAATGGTGCCTGTTACACTTGAAGAACAGGTCATTTGTTTTGCTGATAAATTCTTCTCAAAGACACACCTTGATCGTGAAAAGAGTGTGGAGAAAGCGCGCCGCAGTCTCGAACGTTATGGTGCCGAGGGGGTGGCTCGTTTCGACCATTGGTGCCAGCTTTTCCTTTAAAAGAAAATAAAGTTGCTAACAAAAGCGCCAAAAAGCGTGGTTAACTCATGGAAAATACCTATTTTTGCCGCTTTAAAGTGGGCAGATTTTTGTGTGCCCCTATTGTAACGACTTTGATTATTGGAAAATAGAAGATACATATCGCTGTTTTTGCTCCTTTTGGTGCTCCTCTGTTCGGCGCGTGCGGTTGCGGTGCGTCAAGGTAGGGGTATGCAGACACCGTTGCGCCCCAATCTTCAGGATACATTGCGTGTCGATACGTCGGCTGCCAAGAAGGAGCCACTCGAGGCCCCTGTTACTTACGAGGCCAACGACTCTATCCTCTTCACCCAGAGTGGGTGGGGACATCTCTATGGACAGGGTAAGGTTAACTACCAGCAGATTGAACTGGCTGCCGATGTCATCAGTATGAATATGGACTCCAGTACCGTTTATGCTCATGGCGTAGAGGATTCAGTGGGTACCATCAAGGGACGTCCAGTCTTCAAGGATGGGGAGACACCCTACGAAACCAACACCATCCGTTATAACTTTAAGAGTGGTAAGGGTATTATCAGCAATGTAGTGAGCCAGCAGGGTGAGGGCTATGTGACAGGTCACAACGCCAAGAAGAGTGAAGATGACGACCTCTACATGCGCAGCGGCCGATACACCACCTGCGATCATCATGAGCACCCCCACTTCTACATGCAGATGTCCTATGCCAAGGTGAGACCCAAGAAGAATGTGGTCACCGGACCTGCCTACTTGGTGGTTGAGGATGTGCCTCTCCCCATTGCTGTACCCTTCTTTTTCTTCCCCTTCAGCAGCAGCTATCAGAGTGGTTTCCTGATGCCCACTTACATGGATGACTCCAACCGTGGCTTCGGTCTGACCGATGGTGGTTACTACTTTGCTATCAGCGACCAGATGGACCTCAAGTTGCGGGGGGATATCTTTACCAAAGGCTCCTGGGCCCTCAATGCGGAGAGTAACTACGTCAAGCGATACAAATACTCTGGTCTCTTCCAGCTTAACTACCAGGTCACCAAGACGGGCGACAAGGGACTCGATGATTACCAGGTTTCTAAAGACTTCAAGATTGTGTGGAGCCACCGTCAGGACCCCAAGGCCAACCCCAACTCCACCTTCTCGGCCAGCGTTAACTTTTCCAGCAGCAGTTACGAGCGAAAGAACATCGGCAACATGTACAACTCTCAAGCCATGTCGCAGAACACCAAGACCTCAAGTGTCAGCTACTCACGCAACTTCCCTGACCAGAACCTGAGTATCTCTTCTACGGCCAATATCGCTCAGAACATGCGCGACTCATCCATTGCCGTGACGCTGCCCGACTTGAACATCTCCCTCTCCACCATTTTCCCCTTCAAACGGAAGCAGGCGGTGGGTAATGAGCGGTGGTATGAGAAGATTCAGCTGCGCTACACCGGCCGTTTGAAGAACAGCATCACCACCAAGGATGACCAGCTCTTCAAGAAGAACCTTATCAACGATTGGGACAACGGTATGCAGCACGACATCCCCATCAGTGCCACCTTTACCCTCTTCAAGTACTTCAACCTCACCCCCTCAGTCAACTACACTGAGCGCTGGTACACCCGTAAGATTACGCAGGATTGGGATGCCGATGCTAACAAGGTGGTGCGTGATACGGCCAACGGCTTCTATCGCGTCTATAACTATAACGTCAGCTTGGGTGTCAATACCAAGATTTATGGTATGTACAAGCCAATGTTCCTCCCAAAGAAGCAGATCCAGATTCGTCACGTCATCACTCCATCAGTCAGCATCAGTGCGGCTCCAGACTTTACCGACCCCAGCCGTGGCTACTATGACAGTTACATTCGTGTCAACAGCGATGGTCGCCGCGATACGGTGAAGTACTCCTACTTTGCCGGTCAGGCCTTCTCGCCCCCCAGTGGTGGCAAACAGGGATCGGTCAGCTTCAGCATCTCCAATAACCTGGAGATGAAGTATCGCGACCGTAACGACTCCGTGCGCAAGGTCAGCCTGATTGACGAACTGGGCGCCAGTATCAGTTACAACATGGCTGCCAAGGAACGTCCTTGGAGCGACCTTAGCATGAACCTCCGCCTCAAACTGAGTAAGAGCTACACCTTCAGTATGGCCTCCACCTTTGCCACCTACGCCTACGAGTTCGATAAGAATGGTAACGTCGTGGTAGGCAATCGCACCGAGTGGTCGTACGGCCGTTTCGGTCGCTGGTCAGGTTACGGCTCCTCGTTCAGCTACACCTTCAACAACGACACCTGGAAGAAGTGGAAGGAGAAGTTCAGTGGCAAGAAAGAGAAAGAGGAGAAGAATGATAATGAGAGCGATGAGGAGGCTGGTCCTGATGCCCAAACAGCCGGTTTGGAGAAGAAGAAGGTGAAAAAGGCCGAGGCTGATGCCGACGGTTACCAGACCTTCAAGATGCCCTGGTCGCTCAACCTCAACTACAGCTTCAACATCAGCGAAGACCGCAGCAAGCCCATCAACCGCAAGAACATGCGTTACCCCTACCGCTACACCCATAACCTCAGCGCTTCGGGCAACGTCAAGCTCTCCAATAAGTGGGCCATCAGCTTCAACTCAGGTTACGACTTCGAGGCCAAGAAGATTGTACAGACCTCATTCAATATCACCCGCGACCTCCACTGCTTCAGCATGTCGGCCGCTCTCTCACCCTTTGGCGTCTGGAAGTACTACAACTTCACCATCCGCGCTAATGCCAGCATTCTGCAGGATCTGAAGTGGGAGCAACGTAGCCAAACACAGAGCAATATCAAGTGGTATTAAACGTGCGCATAGAGAGAGAAACCGGTATTTTTTTATCTAAAATTGGGCTTTTCCTGTTGCTTTGGTGACAACTGCTTGGCGGTATCGCATCTATGTGTTAATTTAGCACCATAAAACCAATTTGGGCGAAACAATTAACACATTAAATATAGTAACATGAAACGATTCATTCTATCTATGGCAATCATGGGAATGGCTACTGCTACAACGTTGGCGGATGAGGGAGAACTCACCCGGGGTATCGGCCAATACCCGGGCCGACTGGCGGAGTACTCTGCCCCTCAGATGGTAAAGGACTTTACCTACCGTAACATTGCCCTCCATCGGGCGGTTTACACCTCCTCCAATGCCGATTACAACCAGACCGGTCATCTGGTAACAGATGGCTTGGTGGCCGATAAGGCGCCTGTTACGTTGAGCGTCGTAACCAACGAAGGTCGGCTACCCAACCGCGACAAAGAGAAACTCACTGACGGTAACCTGGTTACTGATCTGGTCATCAAGGGCGAAAAGGCCTTTGTAGAGTACCGTTGGGAGCAGCTGAAGGTTACTGTGGATACCATCCGTTTTGTGGGCGAAGTGGCTTATCAAGCCGAACTGGCCACCAAGGGTTACACCATCCGCGTAATGGGCTCACGCGACGGAAAGAGATGGGAAAAGTTGGGCGAAATCAAAGGGAAAGATCTTCCTGGCTATGGCGCCAAACAGTTGGTCAGCACCGACCCCAACAAGTTCCGCGATGAGGTGAAACTCCCCCTTCGCATGATGAAGTTGGCTGTCCCCTTGAAGAAGAGAGGTGCCTACGCCCAGCTGCGTGTGGAGTATGATATGCCTGGCGCTGTGTGGTGGCGTCTCTATGAGATAGACCACGGC
>CAMAMO010000021.1 GCA_945836915.1 uncultured Mediterranea sp. | reverse complement strand
AAAACAAGCCCTTCGGTAATTACTTGTTTTTCGCGTCTGAAATGCAAGCATTTCGCGGCTGGAATGCAAGTGTTTCGCAGCTGGAATGCTTGCATTTCGCATGGTGATTGCAAGCGCTTACCGAGAAGGTTTGAGATGTGTTGATTTTTAAGATGTTATGCTTCGGTAGTGTGGGGCGGATTGACGGGGATTTTCTTTATGAGTGCGTAGAGGATGCTCATGAGGGGGCTGATGATGTTGAAGAAACAGAATGGTAGGTAAACCAGGGTAGGCACGCCCAGAACGGTGGATTGGGTCATGCCGCAGGCCGTCCATGGTACGAGCACGGAGGTGACGGTGGCCGAGTCCTCTGTGGAACGACTCAGCAGCTCGGGCTGGTAACCTCTGTCTGCATACTCCTCTTTGTAGATGGAGGCATTCATGATGATGGAGAGGAACTGGTCGCCCATGATGAGATTGAGCAGCACGCCCGATACCACGGTGGAGGTGACGAGCGAGAAGGTGTTGCGAATGCTGTTCAGCAAGATGCGCGTCAGACTTCTGAGCATCTGACTGGCCACCATGCACGAGCCGAAGCACATGGCGCAGAGTATGAGCCATACGGTGTCGAGCATGCCTGCCATACCTCTGGTGGCAACCAAGTGGTTCACCTCTTGAAATCCGGTGTCGAGCTGGGTGCTGGTGTAGCACACCTTCAGCACGCCCATGAGGAGGCTGCCTGCTGATGCGTTAGCTTGCCCCGTTATCTCTGCCAGGGCCTCTGTTTGCAGCACGATGGCGCACACGATAGCGGCCAGCGATGAGAGCGTCAAGGTGATAAACGACGGCACTTTTTCCCAAATCAGCAGTCCGGTGAAGGCGGGAACCAGGAGGGTCCATGCCGTGATGTGGAAGCTGTGTTCCAATCCTTGAAGGTAGATGCTCGGCTCGACGCGCTCGCCTGAAAACCAAAGGCCCATGACGAGGTAGAGCAGCAAGCTGATGGTGATGCTGGGTACAGTGGTGCCCATCATGTAGCGGATATGCTTGAACAGATCGGCGCCCGAGACTGAAGAGGCCAGCACCGTGGTGTCAGACATGGGCGACATCTTATCTCCGAAATAGGCGCCGGAGATGATAGCGCCTGCTGTAAAGGCTTCGGGGACGCTGAGGGCGTTGCCAATGCCGAGCAGTGCGATACCTATCGTAGCTATCGTGGTCCACGACGTGCCCGTCATGAGTGAAACCAAGGCCGAGATGAGGCATGCGCAGGGTAGGAACAGCGATGGCGTGATAATCTGTACGCCATAATAGATGAGGGTAGGTACCACGCCGCTGATCATCCACGTGCTCGACATCACACCGATGAGCAGCAGAATCAGTATCGATACAGAGGTGTCGCCAATGGTCTTCTTGATACTCTCTTCAAACAGCTGCCAGCGGGTACGGTAAATCGCCATGGAGAGGGCTACGCAGATGGCAGTTGCTATCATCATGGAGATTTGGCTGGCTCCGCTTAGCGCCTCGTCGGGCAGCATCTTCATGACAGTTGCTATCAATACAATCAGCACAAGTAGGGGGATGACGGAAATCAATGGATGGGGTGTGTTTGGTTTCATCATTTTTATTGTTTATTTGCGTGTGCAATATTACGAAAATAGGCGCATATTTGCGACAGATGGGCCTATTATTTTATAAAAATAGGGCATATTTCTTTGAGAAAGCATAAAAAATGGGGCGGGTGGTTGATATTTGGATGGAATGCGCTACCTTTGCCGTATGTTTATTTTTTGAGAGAATGGTTATGTCTAAGAAACGCTCTTTTTTGCATCATTGCCTTTTGGACGACTCGCAGCAGGTGGCTGACGGTCGGGGCATGAACATCATACCGCCACCCCAGCGCGAACCGCTTTGGAGGGCCTACCTGGCTAAGTTCAAGGACCCACTCATCGTGGTGCTGTTAGTGGTTTTTTTCTTCTCTGTTGTGGTGGCGCTCTACGAGGCCTTTTACATGGGGCAGGGCAGTAACATCCTGCTCGAGCCAATGGGCATTCTGGTGGCGCTGCTGTTAGCTACCGGTGTGGGTTTCCTCTTCGAGGTGAAGGCGGGACGCGAATTTGAACTACTCAATACGGTCAAGGACCTGAGGCCTATCAAGGTTTTTCGTCGCTTTGTGGAGGAGAGCCGTGAACATATCCGCATACGCGAAATCAAGCGCCAGGATGTCTGTATAGGCGATTATGTCTATTTAGAGAGTGGTGATGAGATTCCGGCTGACGGTGTGCTTTGTGAGACCAACGAACTGATGGTTGATGAGTCGAACTTTACTGGCGAACCCTATGCCCACAAGTCGGCCTATCCGGAGGAGTTCAAGGGTGATGCCACCTTTCCCACCAACCAGGTGTTGCGAGGCTCAACGGTGATAGGTGGTACAGCCATCTACCAGGTGGAGCAGATAGGTATGGAGACCGTAGAGGGTAGGGGAGCGGCCAAGATTCAAGAGGGCCGTGAGGTGGAGACACCCCTTAACCGCCAGTTGGACCAACTGGGCCGATTCATCTCACGCATCAGCTTTATCCTGGCCATCCTGATTGTGTTAGGTCGCCTAATCTATTTCTTCTTTTTTGACGGCAATGCGGCCAATAACCACTCTTGGCTTGAAATTGCTGAGTTCGCCTTGGGTTCCATCATGTTGGCCGTTACGCTGATTGTGGTGGCCGTGCCTGAGGGGTTGCCGATGAGCGTGACGGTCAGCTTGGCGTTGAGCATGCGGCGTATGCTGCGTGAAAACAACCTGGTGCGTAAGCTCCACGCCTGTGAAACGATGGGTGCCACTACTGTAATCTGTACCGACAAGACCGGTACGCTGACTCAGAATAAGATGACCGTTGTAGCCCATCTGTTTGGTGACGCTGAGGCGGAGAAACGTGCTCTGTGGAACATGGCCATCAACTCTACAGCCGAGATTTCGCTCGATGACGGTGGCCGTGAGAAGCCGTTGGGTAACCCCACGGAGGGTGCTTTGTTGCTTTGGCTCAAAGAGCGCGGGGTGGATTATGAAGTGTGGCGTCGCCAATACGAGGTGGGCCATGGCGAACCCTTCTCTACCGAAAAGAAATATATGCGGATGGCTTTTGAGGCCAAGGCGGAGGCTACTGTTACGCCCGAAGAGCGCCAAGTGCGTTATGTTAAGGGAGCGCCTGAGGTGGTGCTGGCCCTTGCGGAACGGTTGGCTGGTCATCTGACCCGGGCGGAGATTCTCAGCACGCTGGCTGCCTATCAAGGGCAAGCGATGCGCACCTTGGCCTTCGCTTCGCAACATCAGGTGGGTGGCCAATGGAGTCCCCTCACCTTTGACGGTATTGTGGGAATAGCCGATCCGGTGCGCCCGGAGGTGAAAGAGGCGATTGCCGACTGCACCCAAAAGGCGGGTGTGAGGGTCATCATCGTAACCGGAGATACACCGGGTACAGCCAACGAAATTGGCCGACAAATCGGTCTGCTGACCCGTGATGAAAAACCACAGGAGATGACCGGTGAGGCCTTTGCCCGCCTGACCGATGAAGAGGCGATGGCGCGGATTGCTCAGCCCGACTTCAAGATTATCTCGCGCGCCCGTCCGGATGACAAAGCGCGCTTAGTGATTTTGTTGCAACGGCTCAACCAGGTGGTAGCTGTTACCGGTGATGGCACCAACGATGCACCGGCCTTGAGTAAGGCGCAGGTGGGGCTCTCCATGGGCGATGGTACCTCCAGGGCAAAGGAGGCCAGCGACATCACTATCATTGATAACTCCTTCAGCAGTATCGTCCGAGCCATCATTTGGGGGCGTTCGCTCTACCTCAATATCCAGCGCTTCATCCTCTTCCAGATGACCATCAATATCTGTGCCTGTCTCATCGTTTTGATTGGATCGTTTACCGGTCTCGACTCGCCGCTCAACGTCACTCAGATGCTCTGGGTCAACCTCATCATGGACACCTTTGCCGCTATGGCTCTCTCCTCTTTACCCGCCAACAAGCGGGTACTCAACGACTCACCGCGCCACCCTGACAGTCATATTATTACCCGTCCCATGGGGTGGCAGATTCTCTCTGTAGGCATCCTCTTTTTCATTATCTTGGTGGGGATGTGGCAGCTGTTGTGGCACAGCGACGTAGCTGCCGTAACTGATTTGCTTGATGGTGATGAGCTGGCTTTGATGGTGACTGGATTCTTTGACCTGAGCAAAAGCAAAGCTCACCTCAGCCCTTATGAGCTGAGTCTTTTCTTCACCTTCTTTGTGCTGCTTCAGTTCTGGAACCTCTTCAATGCCCGATATTTCCGCACTTCGCGCAGCCTGATACAGGATGTGATGGGACTCTTTACCCACGATTCAGAGTCGCGGGAGGCCTTCAGTCGCAGCTTCCTCTCCATCGCTCTGGTCATTCTGCTAGGTCAGGTGCTGATTGTTTCCTTCCTGGGTGAGATGTTCAGCGTAGCACCGCTTTCGCCATCAGATTGGGGTTGGCTGCTGCTCTTGACTTCGCCCGTGCTGTTTGTGGCCGATTTGAAGCGCTTCTTTTGCCGTCAAAAGCAGTCATTATGACTGGCGTTCTGATGGCTTGATGGGGCACTGGATGGTTTCGCCGGGTTGCAGGTGGTAGCGCTGGTCGTAAATCATCACCTCCTGGGGGAGGTCACCTTGTAGGGTGACGGCAACCTCTGGGCCTACCTTGACCACAAAGGTGGCGTGGCGGAAATAGACCTGGAATTGGTAACTGCGCCATTGTGGGGGCAGTACGGGCGAGAAGCTGGGAATGTGGTAGTCGGTCAGGTGGAAATAGCCGAAGCCCTGAACGATGGCCAGCCAGCTGCCCGGCATACTGGTGATATGGAGGCCTTGGTCGGCTTCGTTGTTGTAGTCGTCCAGGTCGAGGCGGCAGGAGTGGATGAAGTGTCCGTACGCTTTGTCGAGCTTACCCAAACGGGCGGCCAGGATGGAGTGGATGTAGGGTGAGAGTGACGACTCGTGCACGGTCATCGGCTCGTAGAACTCGAAGTTGCGGCGTAGGGTTTCCAGGTTGAACAAACTGTCGTAAAGGTAGAGGCCCAACAGCACGTCGCTCTGCTTGATGTAGCATGAGCGGAGGATGCGGTCCCACGACCAGTGCTGGTTGATGGGTCGCTCTTCAGGGCGCAGTGCGGAGGTAGGCTTCAGCTCCTTGTCTAAGTAGCCGTCGTTTTGCACAAAGACCCCTCGCTCGGCATCGTAGGGTAGGTAGAGGTGGTCGATGATCTCTTGCCAGTGTGCCGTCTCGGTGGCATAATCAAAGTTAACCTTGGTAAAAACGCGTGTCAACTCCGCATCGTAATGCTTCTGCAGTTGATTAATAATCAGCAGGGTGGTGCGCAGGCAGCACTGGCAGGAAAAGTTGGTGTACCAGTTGTTATCCACATTGTTCTCGTACCCGTTGGGACCGGTTACGCCCAAGATAACGTATTGGTGACGCTGATTAGAGTAGGAGACGCGTTGGCTCCAGAAACGGCAGACGGCTATCATCAGCTCCAGTCCGTAGTCGCGGATGTAGTCGAGTGAGCCGGTCATCAGGGCATGCTGAGCGATAGCATAGACCATGATGTTGTTGCGGTGAATCTCTTCGAAGGTAATCTCCCATTCGCTGTGGCACTCGCTGCCGCTGTTGGTTACCTGTGGGAAGAGGGCGGCGCCGCCTGTAAAGCCCAAGCGGCGGGCATTCTCGATGGCCTGAGGCAGCTGGTTGTAGCGGTAGAGCAGCAGGTTGCGGGTGATGTCGTTGGGGGTAGCCAGCAGGAAGAAGGGTACGCAGCAGAGTTCGGTATTCCAGTAGGTGTTGCCGCCGTAGCGCTCACCGGTGAATCCTTTGGGAGCGATGTTAAGCCGCGGATTGTCACCACGGTAGGTCTGATAGAGCTGGTAGATGTTGTAGCGGATGGCTTGCTGAGCGGCAGGGTCGCCCTCGATACGGACGTCGGTCTGTTGCCACAGTTTATGCCATACGCCGCTGTGGTCGGCCAGCAGTTGGTCCCAGCCTATCTGTTTGGCGCGGAGAGCCTCTTGCTGGGCCTCTTCGACGATGTGAATCACGCGGGGCTGCAGGCTGGTTACCACCGCTACATACTTAATCAAGGTGATGCGGTCGCCCGGCTTCACGTCGGCACCCAGACTGTAGCCGCTCTGTCGCTCCTTCTCAATGCGGATGGCGCCATGGCTACTCTCGGTGTGATTCTTGAAGAACTGGTAGGTCATGGCATAGCAGACCTGGTTGTCTTCGCGGCGGGTTTGTGTCCAGAGGTCGGCACACTCGCGGCCGCACTCAGAGCGGAGGATGTTCCATACCTTCCCTTCGGGTTGGTCGCTGGCATCCTCCTCCGCACTGAGCAGGGGTAGGAGTGAGAGCCGTCCGGAGTAGTTGACTGAGGTGACGCTGTACTTGATGTGGCACAGCTTGGGGTGGGCCATGTTGATGATGTGTTCCACCTGTATCGTCAGCGTGTGGCCTTTGGGCGAGGTCACCTCCATCTGGCGGGAATAGATACCGTCCTGCATATTCAATTGACGGGTGAAGCGGCCTATAATCCAATGGGCCAGGTCGAGCTCTTCATCCACCAGGCGGAGTTTGATGAGGCTCCAGTCGGCGGCGATGGGGATGCGTGAGGTAAAGCGTGAGAAGCCGTTTTTCCACCACGCCACGCGGGTGCGCTCCGTGGTATGCACGCCGGCCACAAACGAGGCATGGTAGCTGTCGCTGTCATACCCCTCCACAAAGTTGCCGCGCTGGCCCATCGAGCCATTGCCCAGGCTGAAGATGCTTTCACTCATCCGTTGGCGTTCAGGCTCAAAGCCCTCTTCCACCACGTTCCACTCGTCAATTTGCAGGTACTTGTTCATAATCCCTCTTTCTTATCTCTTTTCTTTGATGATGCTAACGCTTAAGGCACCTGCAATCAGCAGGACACCGGCGATGACTAACATATAGACTTGAGGCGCTTCACCGCCCTCGGGTGTGAGGCTCTTGAGCAACGGACTGCCCACTACGGCTGCTACAATCTGCGGTAGGCAGATGGTGCAGTTGAAGAGGCCCAGGTAGGTGCCCATCTTGGGGTTACCTTGCAGGGCGTTGGTAAAGAGGGTGAAGGGCAGGGCCAGCATACCGGCCCAAGCGGCTCCGATCAGCAGGAAGCTAATCCACAGGACGTATTGGTTAGTGACCCACAGAATGGAGATGAAACCGGCACCGCCGACCAGCAGACTGACCACGTAGGCCAGCTTATAGGTGCGGAACATGGGTATCAACATGGCCCAGATGACCGAACCTACGGCCTGTACGGCAAAGACTACGCCCACCCAGTTGGCGGCCTCTTGATAACCCTGACTGGCTACGTCGGTAGTGCCCCAGCATTGAGCGGCAATGGCGCCAGGGGTATAGGTCCACATGTACATGAAGGCGGCCCAGCAGAAGAACTGAACCAGTCCGATGGAGAAGAAGGTGTAGGGAATGCTCACCTTTTGCTGATGGGCAGCGGGTGCCTGGCCAGCGGGCAGCGGGGCCGACTCCTCTTCGCCAAAGGCCTTCATCTCCTCGGGTGAGTACTCCTTGACGTTGACCGTGGTGTAGATAACGCAGAGAATCAGGATGGCAGCGCCGATGTAGAAGGAGTAAATCACTGAATTAGGAATCACACCCTCAGGAGCCACATTCTGTACACCCAGGAAGGTGAAGATGTAGGGGAAGAGGTAGCCTACCAGCGAACCGGCGTTGCAGAGGAATGACTGGATACTGTAGGCCAGACCCTTCTGACGGATGTTGACCATGTCGCCTACCATCATTTTGAAGGGCTGCATGGCGATGTTGATGGAGGTGTCGAGGAACATCAACGACATCAGGCCGAAGAGCATGGTGCCCGAGAGGCCCCACATCACCACTTGGGTGGTCAATCCCAGTGAACCGGCATTAGGCAGCATCAGCATCACGGCTACGGCTACGATAGCCCCTACAAAGAGGTAGGGAATACGGCGGCCGAAACGGCACCAGGTTTTGTCGCTAAGCAATCCAATGATGGGTTGAACCACCATACCCATCAACGGGGGTAGAATCCAGAAGAAGGAGAGCTGGTGGGGGTCGGCACCCAGCGTGGCAAAGATACGGCTGATGTTAGCACTCTGTAGGGCGTAGGCTATCTGTACGCCAAAAAATCCGAAGCTGATGTTGAACAGCTTCCAAAAACTCAAATCAGGTTTCTGTCTCATGGTGTTTTGTATGTTATTGATGTTTCTTCGGGTTTCAACGGGTTATTTCGTGGTGCCTCGCACTACCAGATTGGTTCTGACAATGCGGTTCTTGGTTAGCGTGCCGCATCCCTCCTTGGCTCCCTCTTGCCGTTCAATCTTCTCCTGTAATATGGTGAAGGCGCTGCTGCCTACCTCCTCGCCGTGTTGCTCTACGGTGGTCAGTTGGGGGTCGGTGCTTTGGGCTATCATGCCATCGCTGAAGCCGCAGATGCTCACCTCTTCAGGTACCCGTATGCCCGCCATCTTGCAGGCGTGCAGTACACCAGCGGCCGTCTCGTCGTTGATGGCGAAGAAGGCGTCGGGGCGGTTAGGGCGCTCTAATATATCGGGGGTGATGGCCAAAGCCTTCTGTTGGCTGTCGCAGGTGATGATTAGCTGCTCATCTATGGGTATGGTATAGCGGTGAAGGGCGTCGAGGTAGCCGTTCTTGCGGTTTTTCGTAATCTCCAAATGGGGAGCGGCTCCCATGAAGCAGATGCGCTTGCAGCCGGTTTGAATCAGATATTCTACAGCGGCAAAGGCACCGGCATAATCATCGACCACCACGCGCTCAGTTTTGACACCGGTGCAGATGCGGTCGTAGAACACCACGGGGATTCCGGCATCAATCAGATCCTGGTAGTGGTCGTAGCGGGAGGTCTCTTTGGCCAGCGAGGCGATGACGCCACAGACGCGGGCTTCTTGGAACCGGCGCACAATCGTAACCTCTTCGTCATACTTCTCGCGACTTTGGGCCACCAGGATGGTGTATCCGGCAGCCGAAGCCTTCTGCTCAATGCCACTCAGAACGCACGAAAAGAAGTGGTGCACCAGTTGGGGCACAATCACGCCAATCACGGTAGAGCGGCTACTGCGCAGGTTGGCGGCCATGACGTTGGGCTTATAGTTGTGTGTGCGGGCATAGTCGTTGACCAGCTGGCGGGTCTCCTTGCTGATGTCGGGGTTGTTCTTCAACGCGCGCGACACGGTAGAGACCGATACGCCTAAAGCAAGGGCAATATCTTTGATGGTTATGGGGGCGTTTGCCATGGATGGTTGCGTTCTAAAAAATGGTATTTTTTCAGGTTTTACGCTACAAAGGTAGTGATTATCTTCTAAACGAAGATAAAAAAAACAGCAAACGTTTGCAAATAGAGCGCAAACGTTTGCTTATTAGCTTGTTTTGAGCCTATGGCCTTGTCTTACCGATAGGTGAAGAGGTTATGGCAAACCTTATTTCACGGCATCGATGGCCTGACAAATCTCGTTGGTGATAGTTTCGAGCTGGCCCAGTCCGTTGATGTGGGCATAGAGGCCCTCTTGGCGGTACCAGTCGATGAGGGGAGCGGTTTGGCTGTGATAGACTACGAGGCGTTTCTTGATGGTCTCTTCGTTATCATCGGCACGTCCGCTCTCCTGGCCGCGCTTGATGAGGCGCGTCATCAGCTCCTCTTCGGGCACGTCGAGGTCGAGCATGACGCTAACGCTCTGTCCGCGTTCAGCCAGCATGGCTTTCAGCGCCTCGGCCTGTGCAATGGTGCGGGGGAAGCCGTCGAAAATGACGCCCTTGCTATCTTGGAAACCATCCAGCGTCTTAGCCAGCATATCCACAATCAGGTTGTCGGGCAGCAGCTGACCCTGGTCGATGTAACCTTTGGCAATCTGGCCCAGTTCGGTACCATTCTTCATCTCGCCGCGCAGCACATCGCCGGTTGAGATGTGGTTGATGCCGTATTTTTCTACAATACGTTCGCTCTGAGTTCCCTTTCCAGAACCTGGAGCTCCAAAAATGACAATATTCAACATGATGATTTGGTTTATGAGTGTTTTAGTTGACAAGTGGACTTCTATTCTACTACGGTATAGATGTCCTTCAGGTTCCGTCCGTAGCCGTCGTAATCCAGTCCGTAGCCTACGATGAAGTCGTTTGGAATCTCCAGGGCGGCATAGGCGATGTCGAGAGGGACCTTCAGTTTCTCGGGCTTCAGCAGCAGGGTAGCGATGTGCACCTCGGCCGGGTGGAGCGGAGCCAGCGTCTCGAGCAGGCGTTTCATGGAGAGACCGGTATCGACGATATCCTCTACGATAACCACCGTGCGCCCCTCAAGGGATTGGTTCAGGCCCACCAGCTGTTTCACTTCGCCTGTTGAAGCCATGCCTTGGTACGAAGCTAACTTGACAAACTGTATCTCGCTGGGCAGGGTGATACGCTTCATCAAGTCGGCGGTAAACATAAAGGCGCCATTGAGTACGCTGAGGAACAGAGGGTCTTTGCCCTCCATATCGTGGTTGATGCGGTCGGCCACGCGTTGTACAGCCTCTAAAATCTCCGCTTCGGGCAGGGAGACTCTAAACCGCTTGTCTTTAACCGTAATGGTATTCATTTCTACTTGTTTTTAGTCCGTTGTGGCCGCAAAGATAGGAATTTATTCCACACCATGCATCATCTTCTGCAATTTCTTTGAGAGGAGGAACAAAATCAATGAGGCCACCGCACTCATCACCACAAAGATCATGAAGAAGTCGTAGAGGGTAGCAATCTCAAAGCCAAGCAGATGCTTTACTTTGCCCTCTTCGGGGTAGAGGCCACCCAGCATACCGCCTAACTTGTTGGCGGTGGAGGTGCTGAGGAACCAGATGCCCATCATCAGCGAGGCAAAGCGCACGGGGGTGAGCTTGTTGACCATCGACAGGCCGATGGGTGAGAGGGAGATTTCGCCCAGCGTGTGGATGAAGTAGAGACCGGTAATCCAGATGATGCTGACCTTGACGCCCGGTTCGATGCCCTGTACGCCCACGCAGATAAAGAGGTAGCCTAACGAGAGGAGCAGCAGACCGATGGCCTGCTTGGTGGGGGCGGAGGGCTCCATGCCGCGCTTGTGCAGGTAAGACCAGACAGCCGGAGCGATGGCGGCCAGAATCACCACGAAGATGGCGTTAAAGGATTGCGTCCATGAGGCGGGCATCTCCCAGCCGAAGAAGACACGGTCTGTCTGCTGGGCGGCAAAGATGTTGAGCGAGGCGCCAGCCTGCTCGTAGGCGGCCCAGAAGAAGATAACAAAGAAGGCGATGATGAAAATCACCCAGATGCGGTCGCGCTCAATCTTGGTCAGTTTGTCGTCCATCATGATGCTGGCGGGGCAGGCGATGCAGGCGGTAAAGATACCTACGCTAACCCAGTCGTCGAACAGCATGGTAAAGATGCTGGCGGCAATGGCCGTGATGATAGAGAGCTTGATGCGGCTGTTGCGGCGCTTGATTTGCTGGGTGCGCAGCTCTTCGGGGGTGAGGGGTTTCTCCTCCTTGACGCTCTCTGCGGGGCGCTTCTTGGCGTCGGGCTCAATGCCGATGGGCTGGCCGTCGGGGTTAATCAGGTATTTGGCCTTTTGCGACTGGAAGATGAAGAAGAGCAGGATGGTGACCACAGCGGCTATCAAGAAACCCCATTTGAAGTCGGCCGGGTTGCCCGTCTCGCCAAAGAATCCGCAGGCTAAAGGGGCGATGAAGGCACCCACATTGACACCCATATAATAAATGGTATATGCGGAATCCAGACGAGGGTCGTTCGGACGGTAGAGTTGACCAACCACAGCGCTGGTGGTGGGCTTGAAGGTGCCGTTACCCATGATGAGCAGAGCCAAGCCCGCATACATCAGGATGCGCGACAGGTCGTGCTGCTGATAGACCGAGGCGCTGGCAAACATCAGGAACTGGCCGATGGTCATCATCACGATACCCCAGGTGATACTTTTACGGATGCCCCAGTAGCGGTCGGCGATGTAACCACCGAGGAGGGGAGCCAAATAGACCAATCCGGTGTAGCTGCCATAGATTTGGGTTGCCGCCTGGGTGTCCATCATCAGGGCTTGTGTGAGGTACAGGATAAAAATCGCACGCATACCGAAGTAGCTGAAACGTTCGGCCGTGCTGGTAGCAAAGATCAAATAGAGACCTTTAGGATGTGAAGTGTCGCTCATGATATTATGAATAAAATTTGCATAAAATTTCAAATATGGCTGCAAAAGTAATCAAACGCATTGAAACGACCAAGAAATCTTTGAAGAAAAATCGAGCGAAGCGACACAAATCAAAAGTCTCGCCCCTTTATGGGGGGCCGGGAGGGTCTCTCTCTTTGGGGCCGGGAGGATCTCTCTCTTTGGGGCCGGGAGGGTCTCTTATAGGAAAGGGGTCAACACATTCCCCAGCCAGCCAAGGAACTTCTTCCAGCGAGAGTGGTGTTTCCAATACTCGCGCGTCAAGGGGGTGCTGGTCAGCTTGTCCCGTTCGAACATGGCGCTGAGTTCGGCCGTGGGGCGTGGGTCGAAGATGAAGGCGTTCGTCTCATAGTCGTAGCAGAGGCTGCGGCTGTTCAGGTTGGCCGTACCCACGGTGCAGAAGGTGCTGTCAATCATCATAATCTTGGAGTGGTGGAAGCCGCCTTCGAAGAGATAGACCTCGGCGCCCCGTTTCATCAGCTTATGGGCGATGTAGTGCGAGGCTTCGGGGGTGAAGGGGATGTCGCTCTTCAGCGGAATCATAATCTCAACCCGTTTGCCCTGTTTCAGCGCCTTCTTGATGGCCTTGCGCACGGTGCGGGTGGGTACGAAGTAGGGGTTGACAATCTGGATATGCTGCTGGGCCGAAGCGATGCAGGCGGCATAGGCCCGTCGGATGCTTTTGGACGTTTCGCCGGGGGTACGATCTACGACCATCACCTCCGCGTCGTGGTGCGGTAGTTGGCGCAGGGTGGAGTCTGCCTCGGCGGGCAGGGTGGGGAAGTAGTCGGGGCCGCCGACGTGCTGGCCCGTCTCCTTGTTCCACATGGTTAGGAAGATGCCCTGCAGCTGGTGCACAGCGCTCCCCTCGATGCGCAGGTGGATGTCGCGCCAGTCTCCTATCTCGGGCAGGCCGTGGATGTAGTAGTCTGCAATGTTCATACCGCCCGTATAGCCCACCTGACCGTCGATGACCACAATCTTGCGGTGGTCGCGATGCAGGGCGTGGTTCACCCAGGGGAAGCGCATCGGGTCAAACTTAACCAACTCAATCCCCTTGCTGCGGATGGCCTCGATATGTTCGCGCTTCAGGGGGCGGTTGTTCGAGGAGTTGCCAAACGAGTCGAACATGGCGCGCACCTCCACCCCTTCGGCGGCCTTCACGGCCAAGAGGTCGAACAGCGTGTTGGCAATCGAGTCGTTGCGGAAGTTGAAGTACTCCAGGTGGATGTGGTGTTTGGCTTGGCGGATAGCTTGGAAGAGGTCGATGAATTTGGCCTCACCGCTGAGGAAGAGCTTCAAGCCGTTGTCGGTCGTGGCCGTAACGCCCATCTCGCGGATAAACTGCATCGCCAAGCTGTCAGCCCGTTGCGCCCGTAAAGTGTTGGCGCAGAGCAGCTGAACGGTAATGAATAGGATGTATAAGCGAATCTTCACGTTAAGTCTCTTTTTTCGGGCTGCAAAATTAGTGATTTCTAAGCAGAAATAGAAACGATGCGACATTTTTCCCAATTTTTGCGTGTTTTACGCAAACTAATCCCTATATTTGCACGATGATTAATCATTATTTTTGCACCGTTGTTAATAGATATAAATAATACGTAGAAGAGAAAAAATGGCGAAACAGGAAGAGAATTGGTATGCCAACTACGAGGCGCTGAAGGCCCACGTGGCGCAGACGGGCCATTTCCCCAACAAGCACTGCCAGCTGAACAACTGGGTGAAGTACCAGCGGAAACGCATCAAGGCAGGCCTCATGTCCGAGGAGCAGAAACAGCTCTTCTTGGAATTGGCTGCCACCCGTAGCGGCGCGCATACCGGCGGCAGACGAAAAAAAACGGCACCCGATGCAACCAACGGGGAGCCCAATCCGTCTAACGCATAGAAAACAACAAAAAAACAGCGTAACGATATGAAAACATTACTTATGATTCTGACGATGGTCTGCTCCTTTACCGCGAATGCCGCCATCCGAACCGTCATCAAGACGGACAGCGCCAACCAGGTGAAGTACCTCTACGAGCTCAACGACACCATCATCAAGGGCAAACAGGTCACCGATACGCTCAGCATCACCACCATCCCCCTGGGTGCTGACGTCGAGAAGACTTTGGCCCAAATGACGCCTCGCGAACGGGCCAAGGCCAGACGGGCGGAGCGCGATGTAAACGAAAACGAGGTGGCCATGTTAGCCATCGTGATGATCTTCGGCGCACCCGCCCTGATTGTGCTAATCTACTTCTACTTCCGCCATAAGCGCCGTCAGGCCGAGCTGCGGGTGATAGAGCAGGCCATAGCCGCTGGTCAACCCATACCGCAAGAGCTGCTCGAGGTCAAGATAAAGGGCAAGAAAGACTCATTAGCCAGCGGCATCAACACCATCTGCGTGGGGCTTGGCCTCTTCATCTTCCTCTGGGCGCTGACCAGTGAGTTCGGCCTGGCCTGCATCGGTCTGCTGGTGATGTTCACCGGCTTTGGTAAAGTGATTATCTACTACCTGACGAAGGGCGAATGAGTGCGCTGAGCGACATAGCGCTGGTGGCTCAAGTGGTGGCCTTTGGCAACACCCGGGCGTTCGACCAACTGGTGAGGAAGTACCAAAGCCAAGTGCGGCGGTTCTTCCTACACCAGACGTGTGGCGACCAGCAGCTGAGCGACGACCTGGCGCAGGAGACCTTCATCAAGGCCTATACCGGTCTGAAGGGCTTCGGCCAGCTCAGCAGCTTCTCCACCTGGCTCTACCGCATTGCCTACAACGTCTTCTACGACTACGTGCGGAGCCAGCACACCACCGAGTCGCTCGACGAGGTGCCTGCTGAATCACTCTACCGCATCGAGCAGCGCGACTTCGGGGCTCACGACGACCTCTATCAGGCCCTGGGCCGCCTCAAGGAGATAGAGCGCACCTGCATCACCCTGCGCTATATGGACGATCTGCCTATCGACAAGATAGCGCAGATTACAGGATGCCCCGCCGGCACGGTGAAGAGCCACCTGTCGCGGGCGAAAGATAAATTGACAACCTATTTAAAACAGAATGGTTATGACTGAGAAAATCAACGGATTGGATGATAATGAACGTCTGCTCAACCACTTCTTTGAGCAGCACCGCCCTACGGAGCCGCTGGCTGACAACGGCTTTACCCGTCAGGTGATGAACCGTTTGCCCCCACGCCTGCCGCTGTGGGCCCGCCTCTGGACCCCCTGCTGTGCGCTGCTTACCTTGGCCCTCTTCCTCTATCTGAGGGGGTTCCAGCAAATCTGGCAGGCGCTGCGCGAGATTTTCGTGACGCAAACCAGCCAGATCCAGCCTGCCAATTTGGACCCAAAGGTCTATCTGATTGGTTTGGCGGTTATCATGGCTCTGGGTTATAGTAAACTGGTTAGTATGGACCGATGATGAAATCACTCCCAACCGACTTTATCAGCGCCATGCAGCAGCTGCTGGGCGCTGACGAGGCCCAACGCCTCTTCGACGAGCTGACCCGCGAACCGGTGGTCAGCATCCGCCTCAATCCGCAGCGCGCGGCACAAGGCCACTCGTTCCCTCTATCGGAGCGGGTGCCTTGGTGTGAAACGGGCTATTACCTTGCCGAGCGGCCCCTCTTCACGCTCGACCCCCTCTTCCATGCCGGGGCCTACTACGTGCAAGAGGCCGCCTCCATGTTCCTGGAGCAGGTGATGAAGCAGCATCTGGGCGATGAACCGGTGGCGATGCTCGACCTCTGCGCTGCGCCCGGAGGCAAATCCACCCACGCCCGGGCCCTCTTGCCCGAGGGGAGTCTGCTGGTCAGCAACGAGGTGATGAAGGCCAGGGCGCAAGTGTTGGCTGAGAATCTGACCAAATGGGGCCATCCCGATGTGGTGGTGACCCGCAGCGACCCCTCAGACTACGGCCAGCTCACTGAGGCTTTCGACGTCATCTTGACCGACGTGCCCTGTTCAGGCGAGGGGATGTTCCGCAAGGACGAAGGGGCGGTGGCCGACTGGAGCCTGGAGAATGTGGAACTTTGCAGCCAGCGCCAGCGGCGCATCGTGGCCGATGTATGGCCCGCGCTGAAGGGTGAGGGATTACTGATTTACAGCACCTGCACCTACAATCGGAAAGAGGATGAAGAGAATGTGGCCTGGATCTGCAGCGAGTTAGGTGGCGAGGCGCTTCCCGTCGAGGTCAAGCCTGAGTGGGGCATCACGGGCCACTACCACTTCTACCCCCACCGCACCAAGGGCGAGGGGCTCTTCATGGCCGTTATCCGCAAAGAGGGCGACTCATTGGCCTCCACCGCTTATCGCCCCGGTAAGGGCTCCAACGGCAAGCAGCGCACCAAAGAGGCTGCGGTGGATAAGAAAGTAGAGGCCCAGCTTCGCGGCTGGCTCAACGACACCGAAGGGGCCTACACCCTCTTGCCGCAAGGCGACAAGGTGCTTGCTTTCAAGAGGGCATGGCTCCCCCTGTTGCAACGGCTGAAGAGTCAGCTCTACCTCCTGCAGGCTGGCGTGGCGGTGGCCGAGGTCAAGGGCAAAGACCTGATACCTCATCACGCCTTAGCCATGAGCACGTTGCTGAAGCGAGGCACCTTCCCCGAGGCGCAGCTCATGCCCGACCAGTCTCTCACCTACTTGCGTCGCGACGTCATCACCCTGCCGGCAGAGACCCCTAAAGGCTACCTCCTGCTCACCTATCAGGGCCACCCCTTAGGCTTCGTCAAGCACCTGGGCAACCGCACCAACAACCTCTATCCCCCAGAGTGGCGCATCCGCCACCTCTAAGAGGGTCTTCTCTTTTTTATCTCCTTGTCACTCGCGCCAGGTAGTCGTAGTGCTCGCCCATGGTGATCAGTTCGGCCCTGAAGCCGTGGGCTTCGGCGGCCTCTGAGAGGGTGTCGAAGTCGATGTAGAGCCAGGGGAAGGGGTCACCCTTGATGGCTTTGTACTGCATGCGGTACTCTAACTCGTCATAGTAGGCGCCACCGGGCAGCTCGATGATGCCCTCCTCCTCTTCGAAGAGGTAGCAGAGGTCTGACGAGTCTAACAGCAGCTGGCCGCCGTCGGTCAGGATCTGCTGCAGGTGGCTGAAGAGCTGGGGCAACCGCTCCAACCTCCCCACGATACCGATGCCGTTCATCAGCATCAGGATGGTGTGATAGCGCGCCTCGACCGACCAGAAGTCCTCGATACGTGCATCCTTCACCCCGCGAGCGGTCATGGTTTCTACAGCCAGGGGAGAGATGTCGATGGCGGTCACGTTGTGGCCCATGGCTTGAAGGGCCAGGCTATGGCAGCCGGCACCGGCACCAACGTCGAGTATGCGCCCGTGGGCCAGCTGCAATGCCTGTCGCTCCAGCGGGGGCATGGTGTCAGCGGTGCGAAACAGGGTGGCGACGGGTATCTCATCTTCGTCGAAATCGGGCGAGAAGACGCGCAGACGGGCTGCCTTTCCCTGGCGGTGGTAGTCGGCAATGGCCGCTCCCATGGGGTCTTTACGGGGGTCTAACATAAGCTCTTGCAGTTTCTTGTTTCTTTTAGTCTGCAAAAATAGCGATTAGTTTCGAAACGGCAAAGAAAAGCCACCGGTTTGCTGATGAGGGCTTGACCGGTGGCTTTAGGTATGAAGTATGTTATCCTTAAACTGTCTGACGGATCAAATCTTCTCGAAGGCCTGCTGCAGGTCGTCGAGGATGTCGTCGATGTGCTCGGTACCGATGGAGAGGCGGATGGTGGAGGGGGTGATGTGTTGCTGGGCCAGCTCCTCGGGGCTCATCTGTGAGTGGGTGGTGGTGTAGGGGTGGATCACCAGACTCTTCACATCGGCCACGTTGGCCAGCAGGGAGAAGATCTGCAGGGCATCTATGAAGGCCCACGCCTCCTCTTGGCCGCCCTTGATCTCGAAGGTGAAGATGCTGCCGGCACCGTGGGGGAAGTAGCGCTGGTAGAGGGCGTGGTCGGGGTGTGAGGGGAGCGAGGGGTGGTTCACCTTGGCCACCTTGGGGTGATGGGAGAGGAACTCGACCACCTTCAGGGCGTTGGCCACGTGGCGCTCTACACGCAGCGAGAGGGTCTCCAGGCCTTGTAACAGGATGAAGGCGTTGAAGGGGGAGATGGTGGCGCCCGTGTCGCGCAGAATGACGGCACGGATGCGGGTGACGAAGGCGGCTGGACCGGCTACATCGGCAAAGATGGCACCGTGGTAGCTGGGGTCTGGCTTGGCCAGGGTGGGGAACTTGTCGGCGTTGGCCTTCCAGTCGAAGCGGCCGCCATCCACGATGACACCGCCCAGGCTGCTGCCGTGACCGCCGATGAACTTGGTGGCGCTATGCACCACGATGTCGGCACCATGCTCCAACGGACGGATGAGGTAGGGGGTGCCGAAGGTGTTATCCACAATCAGGGGGATGTGGTGGCGATGGGCTACCTGGGCTACGCCCTCTAGGTTGGTAACGTCGCTGTTGGGGTTGCCGAAGGTCTCGGCATAGACAGCCTTGGTGTTGGGCTGGATGGCGGCTTCGAGCGCCTCGAGGTCGTTGACGTTGACAATGGTGTGGGCGACGCCCTGGTTAGCCAAGGTGTGGGTGATGAGGTTGAACGAACCGCCATAGAGGTTGTCGGCTGCCACGATGTGGTCGCCAGCCAGCAGGATGTTCTGCAGCGTATAGGTTACCGCTGCGGCGCCAGAGGCCACGGCCAATCCGGCTACACCCCCTTCGAGGGCGGCTACGCGTTGCTCAAAGACCCCCTGCGTGGAGTTGGTAAGACGGCCGTAGATGTTACCGGCATCGCGCAGACCGAAGCGGTCGGCGGCGTGCTGTGAGTTGCGGAACACGTACGAGGTGGTTTGGTAAATAGGCACCGCACGCGCATCGGTAGCGGGATCGGGCTGTTCTTGACCTACGTGGAGTTGAAGAGTCTCAAAATGAAGTTTCTTTGTTGCCATAGTCGTCTATTTTTTTTTAGTTATTGTTTTCGTTTGATTTCGCTTGCAAAGGTAGGGGATGTGGATTTATCCACCAATATGTTTTGATTTTTTGGATAAAATCCCTATTTTTGCACCGTAAATCAGGTGATTTATTCTTTTTCCAGCCTCCGTAGAGGGCGTTGACAGAATAGATACACTTTTTAAAACATAGGAACGATGAATGCAGACTTCGAAAAATTGGATAAGGTGGATTTGCAGATACTGCGTACGCTGCAAGCTAATGCCCGACTGACCACCAAGGAGGTGGCGGCGCAGGTGAGTCTCTCCTCAACCCCCGTGTTCGAGCGTTGGAAACGGCTCGAGGCGGGTGGCTATATAAAGAGGTATATAGCGGTGCTCGACGCCGAGAAGCTGAATCAGGGCTTTGTGGTGTTTTGCAACGTAAAGATGAGCCGCATGAGCCGCGATATTGCGGCCGACTTTGCCAGGCGGATGAAGGAGATACCCGAGGTGGTGGAGTGCTATAACATCTCGGGAGGGTTCGACTACCTGCTCAAAATCCATGCCCCCCACATGAAGTATTACCAGGAGTTTATTCTCAACATTTTGGGCACGGTGGAGAACCTGGGTTCGCTGGAGAGCGTTTTTGTGATGGACACCGTGAAGCAGGAGTATGGCATTCCCCTTTGAGCCAGAGTGAGATATCGCGATGAACAATTGAAAATTAGCGTAAAACTTTTTGGTGGGTTGAAAAAATAGTTGTACCTTTGCGCCCGATTTTAGAGTCAACATAATGTCTAACTCAATTAATCGTAACAAAATTTTAGTTTAACAAATGGAAAATTTAAAGAATGTACAGCCTCTCGAGGATTTCAACTGGGATGCTTACGAAAATGGTGAGGTAGTAGCTGCTACTTCTCACGAGGAACAGGAAAAGGCGTATGACAATACGCTGAACAAGGTAAACGACCGCGAAGTCGTTGATGGTACGGTTATCGCTATGAACAAGCGTGAAGTGGTGGTTAACATCGGCTACAAGTCAGATGGTATCATCCCCATGAGCGAATTCCGTTACAACCCCGACCTGAAGATCGGTGATACCGTTGAGGTATATATCGAGAACCAGGAGGACAAGAAGGGACAGCTTGTGCTGTCACACCGCAAGGCGCGTGCCTCTCGTTCTTGGGAGCGTGTCAATGCCGCTCTGGAGAGCCAGGAAATCATCAAGGGTTACATCAAGTGCCGCACGAAGGGTGGTATGATTGTCGATGTATTCGGTATCGAGGCTTTCTTGCCCGGTTCACAAATCGACGTGAAGCCTATCCGCGACTACGATGTATTCGTTGGCAAGACCATGGAGTTCAAGGTGGTCAAGATCAACCAGGAGTTCAAGAACGTGGTGGTTTCTCACAAGGCACTCATCGAGGCAGAACTCGAACAGCAGAAGAAGGAAATTATCAGCAAACTCGAGAAGGGTCAAGTACTCGAGGGTACTGTCAAGAATATCACCTCTTACGGTGTATTCATCGACCTGGGTGGCGTAGATGGTCTGATTCACATCACCGACCTCT